>JAJZIE010000293.1 GCA_021810725.1 Bacillota bacterium
ATCCTCGGCCCTGTGGCCTTGGTCGCGGCCCTGATCGGCTCCATCGTCACGGGCCTCATGCTGGCCATCATGATGACCACCGGCGGCGGCGCCTGGGACAACGCGAAGAAGTACATCGAGGATGGCAACTTCGGCGGCAAGGGCACCTTGGCCCACCAGGCATCGGTCACGGGCGACACCGTCGGTGACCCGTTCAAGGACACCGCCGGCCCGGCCATCAACCCGATGATCAAGATCATCAACGTGGTGGCGCTCCTGATCGCGCCGCTCGTCGCGACCCACTTCCTGCTCCACCTCTAAGAGGAACGCGAAGCGCCCGCTCCGGCCTGGCCGGATCGGGCGCTCTTTTCGTCCGACCGGGGCCTTATGCGTAGAGCGGCGCGACCTCCGCGTAGCGCGCGCTCCAGGCGGGAATCGGCCCATCGCCAAGATGGGCTTCCAGACGGTCGAGGTAGGCGTGGGTACCGGGGATGAAGCCGCGCGCATCGCGGGAACCCAGTTCGCGGTGCGTGAACGTGAGAATGGTGGAGTCGCCGTCGGCGACGAGTTCATGGTGCACGACGCTTGGGCGGACGATCGGCTGGTGCCACTCGTGCTCGAACACGTGAGGCGCCTTCCCTGTCTTGCCACCGCCGGCGTAGGCAAGGATGGCCCTGGGTGATGGAAGGTGAAGTGGGCTTCGGTCTGGGAGGCTGCGCAGCCCCAGCAGGCGGCCGAGCAGGACATGTCGGAACTTGCGCAGGCGGCCAGGCGCGAGATCGAGGCGGCCAGGGCGCAGTTCGAAGAGGTGCACGACCCGGATCTCGTGGACCACGCGATCTACCGGCTGCAGGCTGCCGAGCGGCACTACGTCTATCTGATGCGGGCGGCGCGCGGCTGAACGCTTCTGAGGCGGGGGGACGTGTCATAGACTGCCGCGAGGTGAAGGGACATGTCGTCGCTTTGGCCGTATGGGGCAGCGATCGCGATAGGCCTCCTGCTTCTCTACTGGATCGCGCCGAACATCGCACAGGGTGCGCTCCTGATCGCCGCCCGACTTCTGGTCGGGGGCGCCGTGATCTACGGTGCCGACCTGCTGGCCCAGCCCTACGGTTTCCACATCGGCGTCAATCCGGTCACGGCTGCGGCGCTCGGCTTCCTCGGAGTGCCGGGAGCGGCGCTGCTGCTCATCTGGCACGGAATCTACGGGTGACTGCCGCGCTCTGACTGCGCCTGCAGGTAGCGAAGACCCGCTGGGCGAAGCGTGTGCCCACTAGAGTTGTGGGAGGACGCGCCATGCTCGCCGAGGGTACGCTCGAGGGACAGGTCGCCATTGTCACAGGTGGTGGCACCGGAATTGGACTCGGCATCGCGAAAGAGCTCGGACGGATTGGTGCGCGAGTTGTGCTGGCCAGCAGAAGTCCGGAGCACCTGACCGAGGCCGTCGAGCGGTTGCGTCAGGATGGCATCGAGGCGACCGCGCAGCCGACCGACGTGCGCGACCCTGAGCAGGTCGACCGCCTGGTGGCGGCGACGATGGAGCGCTACGGACAGATCGACATCCTTGTGAACAACGCGGCCGGGAATTTCATCGTCGATGCGGACAAGCTCTCGGTGAACGGCTTCAATGCCGTGGTGGGCATCGTGCTGCACGGCACGTTCCATTGCACACGGGCGGCCGGCCTCGAGATGATACGTGCGGGGCGCGGCGGCCGGATCCTGAACCTCGTGGCCGCCTACGCCTGGACCGGTGGACCCAAGACCCTGCATTCCGCGGTGGCGAAGGGCGGCGTGGTTGCGATGACCCGCACTCTGGCCGTCGAGTGGGCCCACTACGGCATCCGTGTCAACGCGCTCTGTCCAGGCCCTGTCGACACCGAGATGTCGCGGGCGCAGCTTTGGGCTGCGCCGGAGATCCAGGAGCGGCTGCTTCACTCGGTGCCGGTAGGTCGCTTCGGCAGCGTCGAAGAGGTGGCCCAGGCGGCCTCCTATCTCGTGTCTCCCTACGCCGACTTCATCAATGGCGAAGTCCTGGTGATCGACGGCGGCGAATGGCTCGGCAAGGGGTTCGCTGGATAACAGTGCAGCGAGGGGGAGCAGGCATGGACGTCGTGGTGGACTCGCGCTGGGTGCAGGGATTTCCGCCGCTCATGCCGCGACAGGTGGAGAAGAAGCTCGAGCCGGACGAGCTGGCCGCCGTGCGCCAGGCGGCGCGCACAGGCGATCTCTATGTGCGGCTCGACTCCGCGGATGGTGAGCGCATTCAGGTGGAGAACCTTTGGTTCAATCCGCATGACCCGTCTCGTATCACGTTCATACTCAAGAACGGGTGACGGATCGCATTCGGAAGTTGACGCGTCCTTATATAAATGAAGGCAATTGAAACGGGAACGTCTGGTGAGCGCCTGCGCGATGCGTGGTCGCATGCTTTCGCAGATCGACAAGGCCGCCGGAGGTGCTCGCGCAACGACGCGCGAAGCCCGCTGAAAGCCGCCATTTGGCGCCTTGTCTGGCCCTGTGCACGGTCCCGCGAGATGCAGCAAAAGATGTGTTGCGTCCGTCTTAAGCGGGTGCTATACTGATCCGTGCTGACGTTGGGGAGTGGTGTAACGGTAGCACTACAGACTCTGGCTCTGTCAGTGAGGGTTCGAATCCTTCCTCCCCAACCAGAGTTTAGGCCCAATCGTCTAGAGGCCAAGGACGCCGCGCTCTCAATGCGGTAACACCGGTTCGAATCCGGTTTGGGCCACCAACTGTGCGCTCCAAAAGGTTCCTGTTGACGGATGCCTCAAGAGCGCATAGAATCAGATCTTGCGACTGACGCACTCGGTCTTTGAAAACCGAACAGCAGAAAAGCGAGCGAACGTACGAAAGTAAGAGCCAAAGAGGCTCAAGCCAAGCAATTTGGTGAGAGTTTGATCCTGGCTCAGGACGAACGCTGGCGGCGTGCTTAAGACATGCAAGTCGAACGGATCGTAGCTCTTCGGGGCTACGGTTAGTGGCGGACGGGTGAGTAACACGTGAGCAACCTGCCCTTCAGGCTGGGATAACACCGCGAAAGTGGTGCTAATACCGGATACGCTCCCGAGGTCGCATGGCCACGGGA
>JAJZIE010000294.1 GCA_021810725.1 Bacillota bacterium
GACATCGGTGCCGGTGCCGATCGCCATGCCGATGTCGGCGGTGGCCAGGGCCGGCGCATCGTTGATGCCGTCACCCACCATCGCCGTGACGAACTTCCGTTCCTGCAGCCGCCGCACTTCGTCGGCCTTGCGGGCGGGCAGCACCTCGGCGCGCACGTCCTCGGGCCCGATGCCCACCTGGCGCGCGATCGCCTCGGCGGTGCGCCGGTTGTCGCCGGTGATCATGAGCACGCGGATGCCCATCTCCTTGATGGCGGCGATCGCCTCGCGGCTGCCCTCCTTGACGGTGTCGGCCACCGCGATCGCGGCCAGTAGACGCTCCTCGTCCGCCAGCAGCATCGCCGTCTTGCCATCCGCCTCGAGTTTTTCGATGCGCTCGTCCGCGAGGCCGAGGTCGATGCCCTTCTGCGTCATCAGCGTCCGGTTGCCGAGCAGATGGAGGCGCCCCGCCACCTTCGCCTGCACGCCGCGTCCCGGCAGTGCCTTGAACTCGTCGGTCTCGGGCGGCGTCAGTCCCCGCGCGAGCGCGTAGTCGACGATGGCCGTCGCGAGAGGATGCTCGGATCGGCCCTCCAGCGCGAGCGCCACCTTGAGCGCCTGCTCCTCCGCCATGTCGGCCAAAGTCAGGACGTCGGTCACCGTCGGCTTGCCGGTCGTGATCGTGCCCGTCTTGTCGAGCACGACGGCCTGAAGCGACCCCGTGCGCTCGAGGTGGCCGGCGGCCTTGAACAGGATGCCCGCCTCCGCGCCCCGTCCGGAGCCGACCATCACCGCCGTCGGCGTCGCGAGGCCGAGCGCGCAGGGACACGCGATCACGAGCACCGAGACGCCGGCCAGGATGGCGGGCGTCAGGTCGTGCGAGATCGCGAGCCAGAGCACAAAGGTCACGATGGCGATACCGATCACCGTCGGCACGAAATAGTTCGAGATGACGTCCGCCAGGCGCTGGATCGGCGCCTTCGAGCCCTGCGCCTCCTCCACGATGCGCACGATCTGCTGCAGGGCCGTATCCCGGCCGACCTTCGTGGCGCGGAAGCGGAAGCTGCCGGTCTTGTTGATCGTGCCGCCGACCACCTCGGAACCCTCGCGCTTCTCCTGCGGCAGGGACTCGCCCGTCAGCATCGACTCGTCGACCGCCGAATAGCCGTCGACGACGACCCCGTCGACGGGCACCCGCTCGCCGGGCCGGACGACGACCGTGTCGCCGACGCTCACGTCGTCGATCGGCACGTCGACCTCCTCCGCGGCGCGCGCGATCCTGGCGGTGCGGGGCTGCAGCCCGAGCAGGCTGCGGATCGCCTGGGACGTCCTGCCCTTCGCGATCGCCTCGAGCATCTTGCCGGTGATGACGAGCGTGATCAGGACGGCGCTCGTCTCGAAATAGGTGCCATGGCTCGGCCGCCCGCCCGTGAAGACGGCGGACAGGCTGAAAAGATAGGCGGCGGACGTGCCGAGCGCCACCAGCACCGACATGTTCGCGTTGCGGTGCTTGAGGTTGTAGTAGGCGTCGACGTAGAACGTCATGCCGGGCCAGAACTGGACCACGCTGCCGAGGCCGAGCTGCAGCCAGTAATTGCTGAGAAGGCCGGTCACCGGCCCTCGCGCGCCGGCCATCTCCAGCACCATCGCGGCGAGCAGCGGCAGGGAGAGGAGACCTGAGGCCCAGAGGAGCCGGCGCCAGTGGCGCGCCTCGCGGACCGAGGAGTCCTCCTTGGGACCGCCCTGCCCCGCGACCGCCGCGCCGTAGCCCACCGCGCGGATCGCGCGCACCATCTCGGCCGGCGTCACGCTGCTTTCGCTGTAGTCGACGAAAGCCGCGTTGGTGGCGACGTTCACCTGCGCGGAGGCGATGCCTGGCAGACGGCCGAGCGTGTCCTCGATCGTCTTGACGCTCGTCGCGCTGGTCATGCCCTCGATGTCCAGCTTGACCCGCTCCGTGTGCACGCCGTAGCCGCGGTCCTTCACCTCGGCGATCATCCGCGGCAGGTCCACCTCGTCCGCCTTGAAGCGCACGATGGCCTTGGCCGTCGCGAGATTGACGCTGACGTCCAGCACCCCGGGCAGTTCCTCCAGCCCCTCCGTCACCGTCGCGACGCACATGGCGCAGGTCATGCCCTCGATGTCGAGCACGGCCCGGCTCGCCCCGGCGCCGCCCTCCGGCTCGACGAGCCGGCGCGCCTCCTCCGCCATCCGCTCACCCCGCTCCCTGAGAATCCGGGAGGGCCGCCCTGCGGCAGCCCCCCGAAGCGCTGTCTAGTGGTTGTGCATGTGCATGCTCGGGTCGCCGCCGCCGCTCAGGAACTTCTCGGGGTCCTTGTCGAAGGCGTGCTTGCAGCCCGGCGCGCAGAAATAGTAGGTTGTCCCCTCGTGCTCGCTCGTCCACTTGGCTGTCGCCTCGTCGACCTCCATCTTGCAGACCGGATCGATCGCCATTGCGCCTACCTCCCCAGTTCGTGGTCCGCGGGTATGCTCACATACCCCCATACGGTATATCCCGCGACCCCATGATAGTACCCGGCTCTAGTCTTGGCAAGTCACCGCGATCCGTCAAACGGACAAGAAAAGTGGACATGGCGGCGCCGCCCCCGCCGTGGGCGGAAGCGGCGCGGCAGGGTGCCTCAGCTGGCGGACGCGGCCGCCCGGAAGGCCGCGGGCAGGGCGTGGCGGATGATCTCGAGCTCCCTCTCCGCCAGGGCGAGGGACGGGAAAATGGCCTCGTTTGCGGCCGGCGGCAGCAGCACGCCGGACTCGGCCATGGACTGCCAGAAGGCCCGGTAGCGCGGTATGGCGTTGCGCTCCGTGTCGGCCTGGTTCTGGACGGGACCGTCGCAGAAGAAGGCGGAGAGCAGCCCTGGCGCGCCTTGCACCGTGCAGGCGACCCCCGCCGCGGCGGCGGCGTCACGCCACTCCCGCTCCAGCATGCGGCCAAGTTCGTGCAGCCTGCGATAGCCCTCGGGATCGCCCGCGAGCTGGCGCAGCTGCGCGAGGCCCGCCGCCATGGCGATCGGGCTGCCGGAAAGCGTGCCCGCCTGGTAGACGTCGCCCTGCGGCGCGATGCGTTCCATGATGTCTCGCCGCCC
>JAJZIE010000295.1 GCA_021810725.1 Bacillota bacterium
GAGCGCGACGATGCGGATCGGCACGTTGATCCAGAAGATCCAGCGCCACGAGAGGTAGGTGACGAGGACGCCCCCGGCGAGGATGCCGAGCACGGCCCCGACGTTCCAGCCGATCGAAGTGTAGCCGTAGGCGCGGCCGCGCTGGTTCGGCGGGAAGATGTCCGCGATGATGGCGCCGCTGTTGGCGGAGATGAACGCGCCGCCGACGCCCTGGATCAGGCGGAAGACGACGATCGAGGCCTCGTTCCAGGAGAGCGCGCAGAGGGCGGAGCCGACGACGAAGATGAGGAAGCCTGCCTCGTACATGCGCACGCGGCCGAACATGTCCCCCAGCCTGCCCACCTGCGTGGCGAGAAGGGTGATGACGAGGAGGTAGCCGAGCACCACCCAGACGACGGAGGCGAAGCCGACGTGCAGCTCCTGCCGCATCACGGGCAGGGCGAGGATCACGATGGTGGTATCCACGGCGGCGATCAGAACGCCGATCATGATGACGATGAGAGCGGTGCCGGTGCGGTTCTCTGCGGCCTCGGGCAACGGCTAGACCTCCTGGCTCGGCACCTCTGGTGCCGGCGTCTGGGAACCGGTCAGCGGGACAGGGGTAGCGCGGCCGAGCAGGTCGAGGGCTTCCTCGTGCCAGCCGAGCTCGGCCGCGAGCAGTCTTTCCTGGCGGCGGAACACCACAAGGGCGGTAGGGCTCAGTGTGCCCTCGAGGCGGAGCCGCTCCGAGGTCACCTGCTCGAGTTCGGCGCGGATCCTCTGCTCGCGCAATCGCAGCAGTTCGCTCGTTTCGCGGGGGTCGACGCGGCCGCCGAAGAGCAGGCCAACCCCGACGGGATCCGGTTGGGTCCTGAGGTCCCTCAGGGCGGACTCCCTGAGGATGGCAAGCTCGCGCTCGCCTTCCGGCGTGATGCCGTAGACGGTGCGCAGCGGGCGCTTTCCCGCCTGCTCGCAGCGCACGACGGCGATCAGGCCGTCGCGCTCCATGAGGTGCAGCTCGCGGTGCAGGGCGCCCACGCTGACGCCGCCCCAGCGCTCCACCGACACCTTCTCGGCCCGCCTGCGGATGGCGTGCCCGTGCAGCGGTCCCTCCGACGAGAGAATGCCGAGGGCGACGAGACGGTTGAGGTTCATGCAAGTAGTTTATCGGAGATTAGTCTCACGTTGTCAATTGGCGGACGAGTCCGATCGGCAAGGCGGACGCAGGCCGCGCAGGCCGCGGCGGCCCGGGCACCGCCGCGGCCTCAGGGTGCTCAGGTCGTGCGGGCGAAGGCCTCGAGTGCCTGGACCACGTTGCCCACGGCGATCGCGAGTTCATCCATGCTGGCGGTCGCGGCCTTGGCTCCGCCGCGCTCGAACGCCTCGATGGCGAGACGGGCCAGGCGGTGCGCCTCCCTGTGGGGGCCGTCGATGGCCTGGAACAAGGGATTCGTGGCGTAGCGCTGGCTGGCTTCGCCGTGCAGCCAGTGACCGAGCCGGCAGGTGTCCGGGCTGCCGGCGTCGGACGGCGCGAGTCGCACCTTGCCCTGCATCATGGCCTGCAGCCGGTGCTGCCAAAGCAGGTGGTCCGTGATGCGCAGGCGGACGGAATCATGGTCGTCGCGCGTCGTGGGGTAGGTCGCGAGGCGCGACAGGAGCTCGCCGAGCTGACCGCTGACGTCGAAGACCGAGTCCGACGCCGTGCGCACCGCCCCCGCGACCGCGTCGACAGCCGACTGGGCCATCTGCACGCGTCCCGCGATCTCCGTGATGGCCTTCGCCTGCTCATTTGCGAGCAGGGCGATGCCTGAGACGTCGTCCCGGTTGCGCGAGGCGGCGTCCGCGATACCCGCGAACACCTGGTCCGCCCGCTCCACGAGCGACGCCGCCTTGTGCGCCGAGGACGCGGCCGCCTCCGCCTGTGACGCGGTGCGCTCGATGCTTGCCGCCTGCCGCGCGATCGTGTCGGTGATCTCTTTCGCGGCGTTCTTGGTGCGATCCGCCAGGCGGCGCACCTCGTCCGCGACGACGGCGAAGCCTCGACCCTGCTCCCCGGCGCGAGCCGCCTCGATCGCCGCGTTGAGGGCGAGGAGGTTCGTCTGCCCGGCCACCTCGTTGATCAGGGAGACGATCTCGGCGATGCGCCGAAAGCCCTGCTTCAGGGCCTCGCCGGCCTCGGCCGTCTCCCGGCTGCCGGACACGAGCGCTTCCATCTCCTGCCCGACTTCCTGCATCAGTGCCGTGCCGTCGAGACTCTGCTGGGCCACCCCGCCGGCGAATTCCGCCACCTGCGAACTGGTGGCGGCCATCTCCTCGGCGCTCGCGCTGAGCTCCTCGGTGGTGGCCGCCGTCTCGGAAGCGGCCAGTTCGACGTTGCGCATCTCGCGGGTGATGCGCTCGTGGTCGCGATAGATGATCGTCAGGCTTTGCGCCATGGCGCTCGCCGAGCGCTCGCTGTCGAAGAGCAGGTCGCGGCTTCTCGCCGCCGCCCGAGCCGCCATCGCGGCATCGTCCGAACCGGTGACCGCCTCCATGGATGGACCGTCGAAATTCCCCCGCGCCATCTCCTCGAGCAGTGTCGTCCGTTCCGTCCCGACCGCGCTTGCCAAACCGCCGCCTCCCCGTGGGCTAAACAACCTGAGTTAATGCATCCTAACCAAATTTGCCTCGGAACGCTACGGCCGACCTGCATGGTCCGACTGGACAAGCGCGGGGGGCCGAGCAAACAAAGAAGTCTCCGCCCCTTGGCGAGGCGGAGACCCGGTTCGCTGCGGGGCTGCTCAGGCCCGGCCGTAGATGTCCTGCACGCGCACGACGTCGTCGAGTTCGGGGCTCGAGACCTCGAGAACCGAAAGGTCCACCTGCGCCGTCAGGCGATGCAGGGTGCCAGGCAGGATGGTGATCGTGCTGCCCGGGCTGATCGCCCGCGGCCGGCCGTCGACCTCGAGCGTGCCGGCGCCGGCGAGCACCCACATCGATTCCATCTTGCGCTCATGGTACTGCAGGCTGAGGCTGTGCCCCGCCCGCACGAAGAGGAGCTTGCCCGCGTAGCGGTCCGTCTCGGCCCAGACGTACTCCGCACCCCAAGGCTTCTCGAC
>JAJZIE010000296.1 GCA_021810725.1 Bacillota bacterium
TCCCTGAAGCGCGGACAAGCGCTCGAAGGTGAGGGTGCTGTTGTAAGCCATGGTGCTGCCTCCTTGATGGCGATCCCCGAGACGCCTCGCGGCGAGGCGCCGGCCATGACCGGTGGGGCCGACCGAAGCGGACGTTCGGCTCACGGCAGGAACGAGGTTCGCCGCACGAATCACTTGGTGTGTTACCCGGCGCGGCGGGAGAGGCCAAACGCCTTTCCTGGCCTGGAGCAATCCCACCGCAGCAACCGGGGGGCGCGACGTACCGGCGCCGCTCGCTCCCCGCAGCCCGGCCTGCCCCATCGCGCAACGAGACGGCGGATGCGCGGCACCCTTCGCTGGCGCGAACAGACGTGAACAGAGAACAGAGGCGAACGCAAAAGCGCGCAGCGAGACGCGCACGAAGCTCCCACGAGGAGGTGCGCACCCTGGCGCCTTGTGCTCAACGCATGCTCGTGTCAGTACCCGTGGCGATGGGCGGACTGGCCTTGCCGTCCACGACACGCGCTGCGGAGCCGGTCTCTGCGCACCCCGAGGTCGATGCGGGGCTTGGCGCCAGGAGTCGGATGGGTGCGTCACCCGTCACCGCGCCGTCGTCGCCGTGGCGGAGTAGCGTGCGAGTCTACGTTCGCTGGCGAGGACGCGCGCATTGTTGCGCAGGCAGTTGCCGGAGCGGCGAGGAGGTCGTTGCGGTGAGAGGTGGGCACGAGGACCCGGAGTCAGCGACGGGACGCCTGGGCCAGGTGACGACCGCCATCGCGGGCGGCGCGCATCCGGGAGAGATCCGTGTCGCGATCCGCGGCGGAAGCGAAATGTTCATTGCCTACAGCGACACCCCCGTCGAACGCGGCGCCTCCGTGCTCGTAACGGAGGACCTCGGCGGCCGCGCCGTGCGCGTCGTCGCGGGCTAGGACCGCTCGGCGGTCAGAGAGGACGGTTCCGACATGCTCGGATGGCGAGTTCCCGCACCCAACGAGGCACTGCTGATCAGCGGAGGAGAGCCATCCGCGGACGGCCTGCCGTTCAAGATCGTCACCGGCCGGGGCGCCTTCGTCCTACCCTTTCGCCGCAGCGCCTACCTCCTCACCATGTCCATGCAGGAGGCGGAGGTCGCCGAGCCCTGCGTCAGCAGGCAGGGCATCACCCTCCAGGTCCGTGCCGTCATCGCGTTCAAAGTCGGCGATGACCACAGCTCCATCGCGAATGCCGCACGACGCTTCCTCGACGACCAGGAGTCCATGCCGAAGCTCGTCGGCCGGATCTTCGCCGGCCACCTGCGGTCCGTTGTTGGCGCGATGACGGTCGAGGACATCATCCGTGAGCGCCAGAAGCTCGCGACCGAGGTGCTCGACGCGTCCAAGCCCGAGATGGGAACCCTCGGCCTCGTCGTCGATTCCTTCCAGATCGAGTCGATCAGCGACAACAGCGGCTACATCGAGGCCCTCAGCAAGCCACATGTCGCAGCGGTGGAGCAGGCCGCCCGCATCGCCCAAGCGCGAGCCGACCAGGCGGCCGCCGAGGCTCAGCAGGAGTCGGAGCGGGCCCAGGCGCAATTCGCCCAGCAGACGGCGCTCAAGAAGGCCGAGCTGCAGGCAGCCACCGACGCCGCCCAGCGCCGGGCCTCCCAGGCGGGCCCGCTAGCCGAGGCCCAGGCTGCCCAGGAGGTGCTTGTGGAACAGGCCAAGGTCGCCGACGCGCAGGCCGAGCTCACCCGCCGCCAGCTCCAGGCCGAGGTCGTCGCGCCCGCCGAGGCCGACGCGCAGAAGGTCGAGATCTCCGCGGGCGCCGACGCGCGCGCCGCCCGGCTGATCGCCGACGCGACGGCGGCGAACGACGGCATCATCCTCCAGCGCATGCTCGTCGAGCAATATCCCGATATCGCCCGCGCGATCGCCTCCGAGCTCGCCGGCGCCCACATCACGCTCTTCGATGGCACGCAGGGCCTGAACTCGCTCACCGCCGGCATCGTCGGCCAGGGCGGCGCTGTCGTCGACCTGCTGCGCAAGGCGTTCTTCCCCGCCGCCGGCGGGTCGTCCACAGCACCGAGCGCCGACCGGGTGCGCGCCGTGCCGAGTGCCGAATAGGCACGGGGTCACGCCCGTCGGCAATACCGATAGCGCACGGGGAGCTGCGGCTCCTCGAGCACCCGGCTGCACCTTCGTACCCACGTCCCCGGAGCGCGCGCCGGAGCGCGCCTGCTCCTCGGGTTCTGCCGGACAGACAGCCAGGGTGTCGTCGCGCCATCGACCCATGGCGACCAGGATGCCCATCCCGATCGCGCGCCCTGCCCGTCCGTGCCGCCAGTACCGGCGGCGATCGCAGCCGCACCGGACTTCGGCGATGCCGGGCGTGTGGGGGCATCCGGATTGCGCACTGAGCGCCGGAATCCACTCTTCGCCAGAGGCACGCACCCCAGCGCGTGGCCACCTCGGGACGCGACCGAGATCCGCGCTCGCGCGGCGGTACGATCACCTCGCGTGTCTCACGCTGGCAGTGCCATCGCGTTCGGCTCCGGCTCGGCGCGAGGGGATCGCTGTACGTACCGTCGAGCAAGAGCCGGAGTTCTTATCCGCAACCGAATGCCGTAGCGCCGCGGGCTGACCTGTTGCTCAGTCCTCGGGGCATGCGTGACTGGAGGCAGTTGATGTCAGACCATCCCGATGCGCTTCCCGCAGATCTCCCAAAGGACGCCGGGCGTCGGCTCGAAGAGCTCGAGCACGGTCTCTTCACCTCGGACCTCTCGGTCAACGAGTTCCTGCTCATCAAGGACGCCGGCTTCCACCCGCTCGGCTTCGTCATGGGCTCGTCCATCTATCACATCGGTCTGCAAGCCCGGAACTGGAGCAAGAGCCAGGAGCTCGTGAAGCTCAGCGAGGCGATGTACGCCGCCCGAGAGCTCGCCATGACGCGCATGGAGGAAGAGGCCATCGCCCTCGGCGCCGACGGTGTGGTCGGCGTTCGCTTGGACGTGAACTACTACGAGTTCGGCAAGGACTCGGCGGAGTTCATCGCGATGGGCACGGCGATCAAGGCCGAGGACGGCCGCTCCTACCGCAATGCTGAAGGCAAGCCGTTCA
>JAJZIE010000297.1 GCA_021810725.1 Bacillota bacterium
TGCCCGCGGGCGTACCTTCGGGCGATGCGCAAAGGAGTTCCCACACTCGTGCTGCGGCGCGAGCATTACCTGCGCCTCCTGGCCCTCGCCGTACTTTGGTTGCTCGCCATGGGCATCGCGTCGTGGCTGCGCAGCCCGTCGCAGCAGGTGCTCTGGCGGCTCGAAGTCCGCGCGGCCAGGCGATACGGCCTGCCGCCGGCCCTGGTGGCGGCGGTGGTGGAGGCGGAAAGCGGGGGGGACCGCTACGCCGTAAGCCGGCGTGGGGCGCTCGGACTGATGCAGGCGACCCGCGACAAGTTCAAACCAGGCCAAGACCCTTTCGACCCCGGGACAAACCTGGACGTCGGCTGCCGGTACCTCGCCGAGCAGGTGAAGGCGTTCCATGGTGACCTGACCTTGGCCCTCGCCGCCTACAATGCGGGTCCGGCGGCGGTGGAGCGCTATCATGGGGTGCCACCGTACCCCGAGACGAAGGCATATGTGCGCCGGGTACTCGCCTACTACCGACTCTGGCGGACACGGCGCTACTAGTTCTGTGCCCAGACCGCCAGTTGATCGGTACCAGCCACCGTGACGGCCGCCGCTAGGCTGTGCTGGACGCCGCCCTCTGTCCACGTGACGGACAGGCTGTAGCTGCCGTCGGCCGGCGACGACACGGTCCAGGGTACCCAGACGGTGGAGGTGAGAGCGCCGCCGGCCGCGGCGAAGTCTCCCTGGTTGACCTGGGCGTAGTCGATGCTGCCGGTCGGCAGCTGGACAGTCTCGAGGAACGATGGCGGCAGGACCAGGTGGATATTTTGGGCTCCAGAGGCGTTCTGCAATGTCACTTCGAACGCGTCGCCGCGCCGGACCGTCGTACTGGAGAGCGACAGGGTGGAGGGGTTTTGCGGTGGCGGCGCTACCCGGACCGCCGTGATGGTGTGGCTGACGCTCGACATGAGCCCACGGTCGTCCTCGACGACCAGCGTGACGGAGTAGCTGCCGGGGCTCGAGAACGAGCTCTGCCGTCCGATCCAAATGCGCAGGGTGATGTGATGTCCTGGCGCCGGGTCGTAGGAGTGGTCGACGTAGGTCACGCTCTGGCCGACCCGCACGGTGGCCGGTGCGGAGAAGGCCGCAACAGGTGCCGGGGCCGCGGTCGCGGCGAGCAGGAGCGTCAGTGCGGCAACCACCCGATCGCCTCCTCGCTGTGGACGGAGAACGTCACCGGCCCGACGAGGGCGGGCATGGCCACGGTGACGGCGAGCGTTCCCGCGATCGAGGCGGGGGGACCCGCCTGCACCATCGGGGGGCTTAACCATGCCACTTGGACCTGGCCTGGCAGAGACGACGTCAGAATGGAGTCTGCCGTGTTCTCGGCGGATGTTGCGTCGAGCGTAGGGCTCATCGTCGGTACAGAAGTCGGATTCAAGGCGTGGGCAGCGCTGCGCAACGCCGAATCGAGCGCGAACTGGGCGTCGGAGTGGGCGTCGGCTGCTGCGGTGAAGTCCAGCGCTAGGGCGAGGGCGGCGAGCAGCACGGCGGCCGTCCCAGCGGCCGCGAGAACGCCCCAGACGCCGTCTTCACGGGCTGCTTGGCGGAAGATCGCTGGCGCCACAAAAGGTCCCTCCCAAATTGACGACGATCGAGAACCCTGGCCAGGCGATGGGCGCGGGGGCGTCCACATCGAGACAAACTTCATCACCCCAGGGCTGTGCGGGCGCCGTGCCCCCGACGGTGGCCGTGGTCATGCCAATTTCCTGGTCGATGCTCGAGGCGAGAGACTGGGAGATGGCAGACGTCACGCCGCCCGCCATCTCCGCGCTGCGGAGCCCGGTATATGCCTGTCCTGCGATCAGGGAACGAAGGCCCACGAGGTGCGCGGTCTCGGCACCGCCGAACGCCAGCAGCAGGAGTAGAGGCAGGAGCATCGACACCGCGAGGTAGGCGCTGAGATCTCCGCGGTCGCAGTTCAGCTGTTGATGGGGACCGCGAGCCACTGGTTCACGATGTCGCTCAGCTTTGAGCCAGCTCCCGTAAAGGCGACCATCACGACGCCGGTGAGGGAGAGCGCGGCAAGTGCCAGGATGCCTTGAGCGAGGTAGGTGGAGAGGTCTCCGCGCTCGTCGTGGAGGATGGCAGCGAGCTTGACGCGCAGGAACATGTACCACATCAGGACTTCCCCTTTCTTGTCGCTTCGGCGACAGCATAGGGAGTTCCGGCAGTGAGACCCATATCCTACCAACTGATGTTCTGGAGCATCAGTTCTTTTGCACGGCGTCGCCATAGCGGATGAGGGGACAGACAGAAGACTGGGAAAGTTCCAGACGCTCTGCCGGCCGTGTGGGGTCGACGCGTGGGGATGGGTCGGACAGGTGTACTTCAGAGCGCTCGGGTGTCACGCGTTGCCAGGGTCGACGCAGGATAACCCGACGTCATCGCGAGAACGAATCTTGCGGAGACGGAGGTAGAGTAGGGAGATGACAAGATGCGCCGGATCCTCATCATTGGAGGCAACCGCTTCATGGGCTATCAACTGGTATGGCGCCTGCTTGCGGCGGGAGAGCGGGTAACGACGTTGAACCGCGGACGACGCGCGGACCCTTTTGAAAACCGGATCGAGCGCCTTCTTGCGGACCGCAGGACGAGCGCCTTCGCCGAAGTGCTGCAAGGCCGCGACTTCGACGCGGTCGTGGACTTCGCCGCCTTCGACGCTGCGGACGCAGAGGGAGTAGTGGCGGCTCTGCAGGATCGGGCGGGGCACTACGTATTCATCAGTTCCGGCGCGGTCTACATGGCGCTGGAGGGCGTCAGCCATCCGTGCAGCAAGCCGATGCCGGAGGCGGCGTACGCGGGGAAGGTGCTGCCGGCTCCAGACGAACAGGAAGATTATCCGAGTTGGCGATACGGGACCGGCAAGCGCGCCGCGGAGGACGCACTGATGGCAGCGTGGACGTCGGTGCGCTTCCCTGTGACCTGTGTGCGCCTGCCCAGCGTCGTCGGGGAGCTCGATCCGGACCGCCGCATCGAGAGCTACGTCTGGCGGATCCTAGACGGCGGGCCGGTGCTCCTGCCCGACGGCGGGCAAAAC
>JAJZIE010000018.1 GCA_021810725.1 Bacillota bacterium
GGGCTCGGCGAGAGAAGCTGATCGATGCCTGCCTCGCCGGTCTTGGTCAGGCATCCCTCCGGGCAGGTGTTGGCGCATGCCCCGCAGCCCAGGCAGGCCTCCGCTCTCCACTCGAGACGGCGCGCGTCCGTGCGCTTCACAGCCAGGGCCTGGGTCGGACAGATGCGCACGCAGCTTTCGCAAAGGGTGCACTCGTGTCCCGACGACGACTCGAACTCAATCCCATAGCCCAATGTCGGGCTCCCCGGTGAGGCCTCCGCGATAAGACCGCCAGTCCCCTGTGCGGCACGGATCGCAACGACGGTGTTGCCCCACCTCACGTTCGACTCCAAGCGCAGGTCGCTTGCCGTTACGCCCCTATCCACTTCGCGCTCGCCGGTCAGTATCTCGACTCTTTGCCACCGCTCGATCGCGGCCTGGCCCGCCGATGTCAGCGGACAGGCGCCATCTGCGCATACCACGTCAACTTTCAGCCCGTGCGCGGCCATCAGCCACAGCGGGTACCATCCCAGCTCTCCCACGCATGGCACTGTCAGCACCACGCCGTCAAAGTCGAACCTGCCGACGTCCTTAAGACAGGACACCCGCAAGGCCGGAGGCTCGTCCTCTCGTGCAAGCTCCTGCAAGAGCTCCTCCCACTGCTGATCGCCGATCGTCCCACTCTGCAGAGCGCCCGTTGGACATGCCGCCACGCAGGCCCCGCACGCGGTGCATGCGGCGTCCTCTATGGCCGGGTTCCCATCCGGAAACAACAGCGCGCCGCTGAGACACGAGTCGGCGCACTCCGTGCAGCCGATGCTGTGCAGACAGCGCTTCGGCATCACCCTGGGTACTGGCTCCAGCGCCTGCGGCAGCAGCCTGGGTAGCCGGAACAGCGCCGCGCGCGTCACTTCCGCTGGCGGCCCCGCCAGCTTGCGCCCCGGAGCGGCACCGTCCCGTGGCGCGAGCACGCGCGCAAGCTGAGCCCGCAATGCGCCGCGGACGTTGCGGGGCACGTGTTCTTGATCGCCATGGTGACCCGTCGGCCAGTACACGACGCCGATCTCCGCGGGATCCGCCCGTGGCGGATCATCACCTCGCGCAACAATGGCCAGCGTCGGCTCGGAGTAGACTTCATGCTCCGCACTGGCGCTCTCAAATTTCCAGGCGATGTCGGACCACTGGCTTGCAAGCCAGGCGCGGATGGCCTCAACGGCCTGCGATGGCGTGTTTTCACTGGGGACTACCCTGACTTCGCGTACAGCCATCTACTACTCCCCGCTCTCCTGCCGCCTCTGGAGCATGCCGGGGGGCCGACGCCCCCCGGCATGCTCCGTCTCTGGCTATACGGATGCAGTCTTCAGCTCGCGGTCAGTGCCGCGATTTCGCCTCTCAGGAGGCGCGCCAGCTCGCGGAAGTAGGCGGTCTCGCTGTGTGCCTCCATGTTCTCCGCGACCGCCGGAACCCAGTTCGCGACGTATTTCGTGACGAACTCATCGCGCTCGCGGCGTGCCCGTTCCCGCTCCTCGGGCGACTCAGCCGTCTCGCAGCGGTCGGAGAGAAATCCGAGGAAGCCGAGTTCGTAGGCTAGGTGGTCCGCCGGCGTGCTCTCGGATTTCTCAAGTCCCCACCGGCTGTACGCATCGAGAACGCCAAGGGTCGAAGGACCCATCAACTGCTCCTCGTCCAGGTAGTAGCTCCCGAAGAGGACCACCGGAAAGCGGCCAGGCCCTTCGAAGAGTCGCATCCACTCGTCCGCAAGGGACTCTGTCGTGGCGCTGCGCGCCGCCGACGCCAGAGCGTGCCACTGCGGATCGAACTCTGCGACTTCGTCCAGTTTGGTCAGAAAGGCTGCCGTGGGCGGTTCCGCGAACGCGTCACGCAGTGTCTCGAGGCGCCGAAGGAGGCCCTCCACTTCCGTCTCCATCCTCACCCTCCTTCCCTCTGCCCGCACCACGTCCAGCCAAGGCTCATGCCTTGATCACCTTCACCACCATGTCGTTGTACGAAGACATGCCGGTGATCGGCGACGACAGATCCGGGTCGAGGAGCTTGTTGGAGCTCGGCGTGATGTTGCGGTACTCGTACGTCTGGCCCATGCCTGGCGTCATACGGTTGCCGGCACCTGGCGGAACGCGCAGGACGCCGGGTCGAATGAGCTCGCTCAGCCAGACCTTGCCGCGCGTCTCCAGTCCGAGCGGGTTCCGAAGCCGCACCACGTCTCCCGTCTGCAGCCCGAGATGCCGGCCATCCGCGGCGTTCATCTGGATCACCGCGATCGACCATGCTCCGGCACGGAGCCGATGCACTCCCGCGACCTGACGTCCGCCCGTCGCGTCGACAACCGTCGGGTGATAGGTCTTGTCGTCGTTGAGCGGCATCCACAGGTGTTCCTCGGAGATCCGACCGAGCCAGTCGACGTACTGGGTGGCGGACATCGACTGGTGGATGCGTCCGCTGATCAGCTGGAATGGGTACTCGTCGCGGTACTTTGCGTAGTTCGAGTTGGTGTAAGGGTTCCAGACGGTCTCGTACCAGAAGAAGGTCGTCGGGAACTGCGACATGCCCGTCTTCTCGAGCATGTACGGCGTCTTGCCGCCCGACTGTGCCATGAACGCGTTGATCTTCTCCATTTCGCCGAACTGGAACTCCATCTTGCCGCTCTTCGTAGCGATGATCCCGCCGGACTTGGCAAGCTGCCTGTACCAGGCCATCGGCCAGACAGCGACCCCATTGTGGGCCCGCAGCCAGTCGACCGTCACCGGGTCACCCTGCACCTGCTGCTTCGTGTGGTCGATCTGCACCCGGCCGGCCTCCAGCGAATCCGGTGTCCCGAGCAGTTTGTAGCCCTCGGGCAGGTGAGGATAGGGCAGAGGCTTTCCCACGTTGGTCGTGCCGGGCGCCTTCAGCAGCGCCTCGTTCCAGAAGTCGTCCTGAACGTGGTACTTCCCCCAGAAGTCCTTGGCCTGGATGTCCGGGTCTCCCGCATCGTGCAGTGCCTTGGCGAGAAGGTTCATTATCTCGACCTGGTTCTTGGCTTCGAAGAGCGGCTCCACCACGGGTTGGCGCAGGTACATTACGGGCTCCGACGGGTAGATGTCGGACAGGCCCATCCGCTCGAAGTAGCTCGCCTCCGGAAGGATGACGTCTGCGTACATCCCTGTTTCGAGGTAGGCGGTGTCGATGCAGACCATCAGTTCCGTCTTGTAGGCACCCGATGCGTCCTTGGCCGTGACGACTTCAGACCAGCGGTCCTTGGTCGACGCGCTCAGGATCGGGTTGCCGCCGCGTACGACGAAGGCCTTGATCGGGTAGGAGTAGCCGGCGAACGGACCGTACTGGATCTGCACGCCCTCGGCGAACTGCTTGGGATACGCCCCGAGGGCTCCCCAGAACGCCGCCGGCCAGGCGCCATTGTTGTCCATCTCAAGGTCCCACGAGGTTCCTGTGACCGTCTTCCCGTTGACGACACGCTGCGCCGGGTTGGCCTTGATGTAGTCGCTCGCGTTGTTGCCGCCCTTGTTCGAGCGTACCAGGGCCGTGTCGATCACGCCGCCCGGAGCGTCGAAGTTGCCGGTGATCACGTTCAGCGCGGTGCCGATCGTGCTCACCACCTCGCCGTTGAAGTGGTGACCAGTGCCGTTCATGCCCCAGACGAGGGCGGCCGGCTTGGTGCTGCCGAACTCATGCGCCAGTTCGCGGATGTCGCTCGCCGCAAGGCCGGTGCGCTGCGCCGTCCACTCCAGCGAGAAGTACGGCAGGCCGTTCACGGGGTCGGTCTTGTTCCACCAGCTTCGGAACGCCGCCTCGAACGCGGGCCAGCCGATGCTGTACTCCAAGAACGTAGGGTCGATGTAGTTACGCTCGGGATCGCCCGGGCTGTTGTTGCTGATGATATAGCGCAGCATGGCGGCGAAGAGGTCCGCGTCCGTTCCCGGACGGATCGGAAGCCACCAATCGGCCTGCGCTGCGGTGTTCGAAAACGCGGGATCGACGACGACGATCTTGGCGCCGTTTGCCTTGGCGGCAAGCGTACCTCTGGACTCATAGTTGATGCGCGTCGCAACGAACGGGTTCCAGCCGACATAGATCACCATCTTGTTGGCGTAAGAGTAGTCGTTCTTGAGCGACCCGTCGGGCTGGCGTACGAGGACCGGCCGCATCAGGTCCGGCTCGATGCGCATTCCACCCTCGATGACCTGCGGCCCGAAGCGCCGGGGCGTGTCGCAGATCGCGCCGTGCTGCGCGCAGTTCGGTGTCCCATAGGTGTAAAAGAGCCGCCAGTAGGGGTCTTGGTCCGTCATGTCGCCGCCGTCCATGATCACCGACTCAGGTCCGTACTGCTTCTTGATGTGCTCGAGACGCGTTGCGATGTACGCGGCGGCCTCGCTCCAGCTGGCGCGCCGGAACTTGCCCTCGCCGCGCGCGCCGACCCGGATCATCGGGTACTTCAGACGGTATGGGCTGTAGATGACCTGCTTGCCGCTGCCGCCCTTGGCGCAGATCGTGCCCGCGTTGTAGGGAACGTGCACGTTGCCGTAGATCGTCGAGATCACGCCGTTCAGCGTCGTGACCTTAAGCCCGCATTCCGACGCGCAGAAGGCGTCAGACGTATAAAACGTCTTCTCTTCGCGCAGGACCTTATCCACCGGTGTAGCGTCAGAAATTGCAGAAGAGCGCGACTGGGCGAGTGCGTAACGCCCGATGCCCCAGAAGCTGTAGGTGGCGGCGGCCGTCGCGCTGGCGCCGATGAACTGGCGGCGTGTGAGCTTCAAGACAACTCCCTCCCCATAATGCTGGGCAGCACCCGCGCGGCAATCACCAACAGGGCGATGCCAAGCGCACAGACGAAGAGCACAAGTTCCCACTCGGACCATGTGGGGACGTAGTGATAAAGGAGCCTGCCGTCGTGATAGCTGTACTGCAGGTTCGGCAGTTCAGGGGACTGAAGGCCGGGTACAACCAAGTTGACGCGGGTCGCGAGGTAGCTCACGACGATCAGGACGCCCGCCCAGCTGATCGCCTTCGGCGAATTGCGCCCAATCGTGAGAAGCAGTAGCGGCACTATAACCCCAGCGGTCAACGAAACACCCCAGAAGGACCACCAGAACGGTCCGAACAGCATGTACTTGAGTTCCGCGACCTCAGGCCCAATCCCATACCAGAGGGGAATCGAGAGATCCGCCCACTCGAGAAGCACGTCGAACAGCAGCAGCACCAGCACGATCTTCGCCAGCGTCAGGACGATCTCACGCCACGCGCCGTCCTGATTCGGCCAGAAGAACGCGAAAATGCTCGTGAAGAGCGCGCCACCTGTCAGGAAGGCTCCCGTCAGGAAGATGATCGGATACAGCCCCGTGTGCCAGACATCGCGCGCGTCGACGGTGCCAAACAGCGCGCCGACGCCGCCGTGGAAGGCGAAGGCGAGTGGAATGCCGATGGTCGCCAGCACGCCAACGATGCGGCGGTCGCGACGCAGATCTCTCTCCGTCAGGGACTCGCGTCGTCCGAAGGACAGGAAGCGCGCCACGGCACCCTGGCCGCCAGCCAGCGCCCTACCGTTCACGAAGTCCGCATGAAGCACGAAGTAGGTTTCAAAGACGAGAAGCAGGAAGTATGCCCCGTAAAGCCAGCCCATCCAGGCCATCATCGAGTGGAACTGTGGACGGTAGTAGATCTCGAAGAGCCGGGACATGTGCCCCACGTCGAAGGCGATCATCATCATTGCCATGATCAGCGTGATCAGGGCAACCACCAACGCGAGCTTGCCCACCCGCTCCAGCCGTTTCAAGCCGAACACGTAGACGAGGGTGGACAGCAGGAACGACCCGGCGGACAGGCCAATGAACCAGATGTAGCTCGCGACCCACAGTCCCCATGGCATCCACGACTGCAGATCGGAAAACAGGGCGTCGGACTGCATGCGCTCGACAAAGCCCTGCAGCCCGAAAGCAAGCATGGCCACCCAAAGGACGAAGCCTAGGATCACGACGGGGTTGCGCTGCCATGGACGGTGAAGCACCACCGGCCCTTGTCTCACCATTCCGGACCTCCCTTTCTGGTCAGGTTTTGGTCCTCTTACAGGAGGTAGAAGACGCTTGGGTTGGTCCCGAGATCGCTCTTGAGCTGCATCATCTGGCGGTCTTGCCGCACCCGATTGACAAGCGCCTCAGGGTCATTGAGATCTCCGAAATACGTGGCGCGTCCGAAACAGGTCTCTGTGCACGCGGGCAACTCGCCGTGATCCAGGCGCTCGAGGCAGAACTGGCACTTGCGCGTGTTGCCGATCGGCGATGTACCGGGTTCGCGCATCCACACCTTGCCGTACTCCAGCGAAGGAACTTCTTCATATGCCGTAGGCGCACCGCACACAGCGTCCCCGTAGAACTCGCCCCAGTCAAACGTGCGCGCGCTGTAGGGGCAGGCAGTGATGCAATACCGGCAGCCGATGCATACGTCGTAGTCGATGGCCACGATGCCGTCCGGCCGCTTGTAGGTCGCGGCCACCGGGCAGACGGGGACGCAGGGCGGATCCTCGCACTGCATGCAGGGTCTGGGCAGGAACTGCTTCGAGACGTTCGGGAAGGTACCCGAGACGTTCTCCAGCACCGGACGATAGACGACTCCCGGGGGCAACTTGTTCTCGTTAATACATGCAATCGTGCAACCCTGGCAGCCCGTGCAACGCTGTAGGTCGATCACCATCCCCCAGTGGCGCTGTTCGATCGGTTTCGCCAACGCCCGCCGCAAATCCCGACGCATGACAATTGTGATGTCCTCTTGAGATGGATCCACCGGTGGCGGCAGGGTCGGAATGGGACTGAGTTTGATGCCAGCACTCACGAACACTCGCTCCTTCCTCGATAACAGCCAGCGGATTAGGAGCAATCCATCACACCAACCTCGTCTTAACATGCCATCCCACCTGAGGTGTACCGCTGGCCGGGCCTTACCGCCGGGCTGTTTGGCTCTGCCATCTGCGCGTCAGGGTGGGCCACGCGCCGTACGTCAGGGGCATTTGCGCATGCCCTTAGAGAACTTGGCCCAGCCGTCTGCCCCTCCCAGTGGTCCATCGAGGCCGACTCTTTTGGCAGAATACAGGTCCGCCCTGCCCTAGTCCGATCAGTGGCCAAATAGTTAGCATGAGCGCGACGCGAGAAACCGGTCGCCAGAGGAGGCGTGCACCTTGGATCTGCTGACACCAGTACACCTCGTGATCATCCTTGCCATCGCGCTCCTGCTCTTCGGTCCCAAGCGGCTACCTGAAATCGGTCAGGGCCTGGGCAAGACGATCCGCGAGTTCCGCAAGTCTATGCAGGAAATCACGGACGTCAAAGAACCGTTCACCTCAACCGCGACTCCGACATCGGCAGCGCCTGCGGATCCGAGCACCGCCACGCAGCCAGCGAAGCCCGAGGGGCCTCAAGCGAACAGCTAGATTGCCGTAACTTGGTGCACTGACCAACGCGAACCGCATTGTCTGGGTTCCGTGGCGCCCTTGTTGCCTTGCATCTCTCTAAATGCGCGGATCGTCTGGGCACCGTCGTGGCACGGCGTTCGTGTGCACCGCGGTGCAGTGGATGCGCGTGCTTCGTTGTGGACGTTGGACACTCTCCTGCTCTATCAGCAACAGGGCTTTCGAGGATGACTGCGCGAAAACGGGCGCCTCGCCTTCCCGCGCTTGCCCCGGTAAGCCACCCAGAGAGGAGCATCGGCACGTGAAAGACCGGCCAAGGCCGCTGACCGAGCATCTCCACGAACTTAGAAACCGCTTGGCCGTGTTCCTGGCCGTGTGGTTGGCAGTCAGTACCTTCGCATTCTTCCAGGTGCGCAAGGTCATTGAGTGGATGCTCCTGCCGGCAGACGGACGTATTCATCAGTTGGTCGTCATGGGTCCGTCGGAAGGCCTCTATACCTTCCTGGAGCTTGCCCTTGCACTCGGCTTCGTCGCTACTTCCCCGGTCTTGATCTCAGAACTGGCGGCCTTCGTGGCGCCAGCCCTCACCCCCGGCCTACGCCGTCAGTTGATTGGCTATGTTCCAACCGTATTTCTTCTCTTCCTGACGGGCATCAGCTTCGGCTATTTCGTGTTTCTGCCTGTGGTATTGCATTTTCTGTTGGGGTTTGCATCCCAGCCATTCTATCCGTTAATGACGATCAGCAAGTATGTCGGGTTTATTCTTAATGTGACCCTTCCCTTCGGCCTGGTGTTCGAACTTCCCGTCGTAGCGTTTGCATTGTCTAGTGTCGGCGTCCTGGACCCTGCGTTCCTACGGCATCACCGACGCACCGCGATCCTTTTGATCGTCGTAGTCGCCGCGGCCGTGACGCCTCCAGACGCCCTATCAATGATGATCATGGTCGTCCCTATGCTCGTTCTCTTCGAAGTCTCCATCCTGGTTTCGGCCTTGGCGGCACGCCGCTACCGGCGCGCTGTCCAGTACGGCGTATGATTCGGCAGATCTGTCTCCGGAACGTAAGGAACGAGGGCTGGGAATGCCCAACTCGTATGGCGCTTTCCGCCCGATTTTTGCAACAGCATGCTTTGAGCGGAGGCGTCATTTGTGAGGGAGCTTGATCGTCGGGGGCGGCCACTGCAGGACCTCCGCATCTCCGTGACCGATCGCTGCAATTTCCGCTGCGCCTACTGCACGCCACGCCACGGCAGAGAACTTCAGCTGCTACCCCATGCCGACCTCCTCACGTTCGAGGAGATGGCCCGCCTCGCCCGCGTGTTCGTCACACTCGGGGTGCAAAAGGTGCGGCTCACCGGCGGCGAGCCGCTCGTCAGGCCGTCAGTGGAGAACCTCGTCGCCCTGCTCGCGGACATCCCAGGGCTTGGCGACATTGCCATGACCACGAACGGCGCCCTCCTGACGCCGCGCAAGGCGAAGCTGCTGCGCGAGGCGGGCCTCCACCGGGTCACGATCAGTTTGGACGCCCTGGACGAGGATCTCTTCTCACGGATCAACGGCGTCGGTTTCCCGGCGTGTAAGGTGCTCGAGGCCGTGGAAGCCGCCGCCACGGCAGGGTTGACACCGATCAAGATCAACATGGTGGTCAAGCGAGGGCTCAACGACGACGCCATCCTCGACATGGCAGGGTTCTTCCGCAAGAGCGACCACGTCCTGCGGTTCATCGAGTACATGGATGCGGGGAACATCAACGGCTGGCGCCCTGAGGACGTTGTACCTGCCGCGGAGATTCTCGCACGCATCAGTGAGGTGTGGCCGCTTGAACCGCTCAAGCCGACGCGTTTTGGCGAAGTGGCCACGCGTTACGGCTACCGCGATGGCCAGGGCGAAATCGGCGTCGTCGCTTCGGTAACGCAGCCATTTTGCCGGACCTGCACGCGTGCCCGGCTGTCACCCGAAGGCCAGTTGTTCACCTGTCTTTTCGGCCACGAAGGCACGGATCTGCGTGCGCTTTTGCGCGACGGCCGAAGCGATGCTGAGATCGGTGCGGCCATCCTCGATACGTGGCACGCTCGCAGCGATCACTACTCGGAGCTGCGTACAGACGGTGCGCAGCCGAGCGGGGCGGCCAAGGTGGAGATGTTCCACATCGGCGGCTAACCGCCACAAGACCCACCGACCACCTCTTTACGCGTCTCCGAAACTATCCCCGAAGGAGCGGCCACGCCCATGACTTCACCCCAGGGATTCACCGTCGCGGAAGCCGTCGAACGGTTCGTTGCAGGTCTTTCGGTCGTGGAAGCCGTCGACTTGCCGCTCAACGATGCACTAGGTCGGGTGCTTGCCGAACCCGTGTTAGCAAAGCAACCCGTGCCCGATAGCCCGCGCTCGGCCGTAGACGGCTGGGCGGTACGGGCCTCGGATACAGTTCTGGCCTCGTTAGCCACGCCAGTACGACTGCGTGTCATCGGCTCAGCCTTGGCCGGCCACCCTTCGCGGACTTCGCTCGAATCCGGCGAGGCCGTACGCATCACGACAGGTGGCGTCTTGCCTGCTGGCGCCGACGCCGCGGAGTACCAGGAGGTCTGCACGGTCGAGGACGGCGCGCTCCTGCTTTCTCAACCTGTGCGGGTGGGGGCGAATGTTCGGCAGTTGGGTGAGGACATGCATCGCGGCCAGGAACTTCTGCCAAGCGGAACGCGTCTGCGCCCCGAGGCGATCGGCTTGCTCGCCGCTCTTGGCGAGGACCGCGTGCGTGTGCGCCGACCGCTCAGGGTGCGCTTCGTCTCGACCGGAGACGAGATCGTGCGTCTCGGCGAAGATCGGCCATCCGGAGGCACCTACGATTCGAACAGCCTACAGATAGGTGCACACCTGAAGAAGCTGGACGTTAAGGTGGATTTTTGTGGACCTGTCCCGGATACAGCTGAGGCTCTTGCCGCAGTCTGCCGTGGCGATGACTACGACTTCCTGATCACGTCCGGCGGTGTTTCCGTGGGGCCGGCCGACCGAATCGGCGAAGTGGGCAGACTGCTCGGCGCCGAGGTTCGCTTCCACTGGGCGCACATGCGGCCCGGCGCTCCCACGATGGGTCTGCGGCTGCACGGACGCCCGTGGCTCGGACTCTCCGGTAATCCCTTGTCGGCCCAGGTCGGCTTTGACCTGTTCGGGCGCGCAGCCGTCGCGCGCCTTCTCGGAACCAGTTCCCCCACTCTTCTGGCGCAGGCACGCCTCGTGGAGAGCTTCCGCGGCAAGCCTCCTGACGCACCACGGTACCTGCGAGCGAGCCTGGGGGTGCGGGGCGCAGAACTTGAGGCGCGTATTCACCCGTATCAGTCGTCCGGCGGAGTGCGCGCGTTGGCTCAGACGAACGGATACGTCCTACAGCCTGAAGGTGTTGGCGAACTCACGGGCGGGAGCCTCGTGGAAGTTCTCCTCGTCCTGAACGTCTAGCCCCGGTATGCCGTGGCTTGCAACAGCCCAGTGAGCCGCAGACTGTTCGCATCGCCTACGGAAATGCCCCATTTCCGATCGCTCCCAGCACCAAGCGGCAGGGGGACCGCAACGTATATGGGGAATGCAGATCTCTGTACGTCGCGGAGGTGAACGTAACGCTGACCGCATACGGTGCAACGGTCGTCTTCCTGATGATGGTGTTCTACGCCCTGGAATCCCGATCCCCGTGGTTCACATTCGCTTTTGCGGTAGCTTGCGTGGGCTCATCGCTGTACGGATGGCTTGCCGGGACGTGGCCCTTCGGCGTCGTGGAGGCAGTATGGGCTGTAGTCGCGTTTCGGAAGTGGCACCTTTTGAGGCGTAGCGACACCGCGCGATGATCAAGCCAGGAACCGCCACTTTGCGCGCATGCCGGTCAGTTCTTCGCCGACGTGTTCGGCAGGTAGACGCTGATCGGCACGACGATGTTGGTCGGCCCCTGCGCCTTGTAGCCGCCGAGCACCTGGACGATCGCCTGGGTGGTCGTTCGTACGCCGGAGACCTTCCATGGGCCGAACAGGCCCCGCGTCAAGGTGAGCGAGTAGTCCTGATCCCAGTTGAGGGCCTTTCCGTCCGGGTAGACCTCGGCGTAGTGCGACACGACCTCGACGGTGGCAGAGGTCAGGCCACGCGCCTCGGTGTCAGCGTAGATCGGACCCTGCTGCACCGTGAGTTGCTGGGTCTTGTCCCGCTGCCTCCACGCGGCGACGGCCTGCTTGAAGCTGATGTCCTTGAGGATCTCCGGGGTGGCGGTCGATGACAGCTCGCCGTTCGGCAGCGCCTGGACGAAGTGAACTGCGGCCGAGCGCGGCGACGGGGTGAGGAGCATCCACCCTCCGAGCGCGACCACTGCGGCACCGATGAGGCCAGAAACAATCTTCGACAGCACGGCTTTCCCCTCCAGAATGCGATCTCTAAACATACAAAGGCGCCACCTCAGAAGGCGGCGCCGCGGGAGTTCTCAAATTGGTGGTCGCCCCTCGCGAGCAGGGACGGCGCGCACATCGGGCGAAGATGACAGCCGAGGGGCTTGTCTCCTCGCGAACCCGCCTCCCGTCGACCTCCGGTGGCCGGTCCGTCGCAAGACGGAGCGACGGGAGGTGATGCACCTGACGGTACACCTTGTACTGTCCGCGAAGGTTGCGCTTGCAGTCCTCGCGATCTTGGGT
Source organism: Bacillota bacterium (assembly GCA_021810725.1). Lineage (GTDB taxonomy): Bacteria > Bacillota > Sulfobacillia > JAJZYS01 > JAJYTV01 > JAJZQO01. The sequence continues at coordinate 12,059 of JAJZIE010000018.1, forward strand.
GGTGTGGTAGCTCATCGAGCCCACAAAAACGGGAAGTAGCCTGATCTCAGCAGGCTACTTCCGACAGACCCCAGGATAGGCTGCACTCTGCGACGGGTCGGACCACCGGCAACTGGGAGCGTTCTTCTTCGCGGGAGGCGCTCTCCAGTTGTTTTATCCAGCATGCCGTATTTCTAGACCTAAAGTATCTGTTCCGGTTAGCCGTTGTCAACGGAACGGAGGCTGTCCGCGGGCGGGCGGCACCGTAACGGCGCACGCTCGAGTCGTGCAGGCGGACAAGGGCCACCGCCGGTGCCGACAAATGAGGAGCGACGATGAAGCGCTCTGTGGCGCAGTGGGCGCGGCGGACCTCTCACCTCTACAGCCCGCTCTTAACCTCGTGGTCACCGGCGGCGGTATGCGGGTTTTCTCCGAACCTTGACGGTCTCCTGCTGGCCGAAGACTGTTCCAGAACCCGAAACGCTACTCGTGTAGCGCGGAGATCCAGTCGAAGTCCGGCGGGTCCGGAGCGTCGGGGTCGTCGTCGACGATGAAGTCCTCTATTGGTTCCGGATCCTCCTCGATCTCCGGCGGATCGGGAACGGCCTCCTCGTTGAGGCGAAGTGACATGCTCGGGACACCTCCCTTGGAGTCCGCTTGCGGGGTCCCATCCCTGGCACCCATCGGTGGCACCAGCCGGAAGATGGAGTCAGCGGCCGGCACCTCACCGACCGACGCCGGGGCCTCTGCCTCGGTGGCCACCTGCACGCTCCACTCGGCGTTGTCCTGATCCAGGGCGAACAGGCCCTCGGCCGCGAACATCTCCACCTCTTCAGGACGAGTGGTGATGAAGGGGTAGAGCGCTGGCGTGGCCTCCACTTGTACGAACGCCCTCTCCTCTCCGGCGACGACGATCCCCTGGCCGGGCCGCGCCGAGAAGATCATGCGGGTCTCGGAGTCCGTCAGGCGGTACTCGCGTTGGATCATCTCGAGGTCGCTCTGCTTGTCATTGCGCAGCAGGAACGTGATGCCGGTGTTGGTGAGACAGACGCGGGCCTCGGCTTCGCCTTCCACCTTGACGCCCGTCGCCGGGTCGCCGAGCAGGTCGGTGATGCCCTGCGTCATCAGCGCAACGCGGCCGCCGAGCTTGCCCGCCATGCGGTAGAGCTGGCTGACCAGACGTGCGGTGTCCTCGCGACCGAACATGATGTGCGCCTCGTCCACCGCCACCAGCACACGGCGCTTGGCCATCGCCAGACGCCAGCGGACGAACTCCGAGATCATCGCGTAGGCGACGGCCTGCAGGTACTTGCCGCTCTGCCCCTGGATGAGGCTGTGGACGTTGAACACCACGAGGCGCTTGCTCATGTCGAGGTTGGTCTCACCGGAGAACATATCGAGCGTGCCTCGGACGAACGGCCGGAGCTTCAGGGCCAGGGACTCGAGCCCCGGAGTCTTCTCGATGTACTTCAGGGCGTCCGTCAAGGTCGGCGATCGCTTGGCCCGTGGCATCGCGGTCAGCGTCGTGCGGTCTACGATGCTCTGCCAGTCGTCGGTCATGCCGAACTCGGCGTACATCGCGGTCAGCGGGGCCTCCAGCAGGGAGCGCTCCTCGGCCGGCATCCGATCGTCGGGGTAGGCCATCATCTCGAAGAGGCTCTGCAGGAAGCTGATCTTCGCCGTCACCGGCCGGCGCATGTCGTCGTCCAGCCGCTTGAGGTCGAAGGGCAGCAGGATCTCGCACGGGTTGATGCGGTCGTCGGACCCGGCCCCAAACCTCGCGTAGGTGCCGCCAAGGAGCTGCGTCCAGCGTTTGTAGTCGATGGCTGGGCTCGGGTCGAGCACCATCACGTCCTGGTCCGGTGAGAAGAGAGCCTGCGTGGCCAGCACCTTCATCACGAAGGACTTGCCGCTGCGGGTCTTCGCGACGATCAGCAGGTGGGCGGGGTTGTAGCGCCTGGGGTCGATGATCACCGCGTTACCGGTCGAGAGGTTCTGCCCCCAGAGCTCCCCCTGGTCGTGCAGGAGCTCGCCCGAGGTGAACGGGAACGTGGTCGAGAGAGGCAGGGTCGGGATCGGGCGCACGCGGCGCAGCACCGCGTTGCCGAGCGGCATCGTGGTGCGGAACGCGGCGGCCTCCTCGAGCCACGTCTCCCTCAAGAGGAGCGAGTAGCCAGCCGCATCCTGCTTCAGGAGGTTTACCGCGTCCCGCAGCTCCTCTGGGGTGTCCGCGGTGAGCGTGATCATCAGGGTGACGTCGAACATGCGCTGCGTTCCACGCCCGAGCTCGTAGCGCAGGATCTCGGCGTCCTCCTGGCCGACCTCCGTCTGGATGTCGGCACGCAGGCCGCGCTTGGCCTGCCAGCGGGTGTTCGTGTCGAGGTCGATCAGTTTGCGCTGGATCTCCGCGACCGCCTTGGCCGACGAGATTGGCTCGACGAAGAAGCTCACCCTCCGGCGCACATTGCCATGCGTGAAGTGGAGCAGCCTCTCAAGCCAACCGTTCATCGCCCGCTCCGGGTAGGCCACGACCATCAGGCTGGCGGAGTGCGCACCCCCGAGTTCCAGATGTCCAGGGTGTTCCACCACCGCCGGCGGCGAGATCACATCAGCCAGGCTGACCGCGTTGCGGCTCAGTACGTCTGTCTCTTCGGGAGCCACGTTCAGGTGCAGATCGCCCGGCTTCTTCCGGCCGAACTGGATCCTAATCTGCGGTGCCGCGGGCTTGCGCTGCTTGGTGTCCGCCCCGCGCCGCAGGAAGGCGTTGATGCCTCCCATGACGTCCGGGAGACTGACCTGCGGCTGACCGTAGCACACCTGCAGGATGGCGCCGATGCGTTCAGGCGAGCACGTCTTAGCCTTGAAACCGTTGACCATGAGAAGCTGCTGCAGCCGCTTGGCGTTCGCCTCAGCCTCCTGCTTGGTCGCTCCAGTCAGCGTCAGAACGGTGCTCTCGGCAAGCACATGACTCGCCAGATTCTCAGCCATCAACTGCTGGGCCTCAGCCAAGCGCCCCAGCGGTGTGTCGCCCTCGGCCGTACGGGTCGCATCCAACTGTTGTACGTAGCCGGCGATGTCGGTAGGCTCGACGAACAATGTGGCCTGAAGGAGCCACTTCTCGGGGAGTCCGTTGAGAACACGGGCGTAGGCCTCCAGCCGCGCGTCCTGCTCATCCAGAGAGAGCATCGAGAAGAACTCACCCTCGACTTCAATCAGGGCGGCGTACACGCCATCCTTGCGCTTGATTGTGCTGCCTTCGATGGCGGCAACGTCTACGAGGTTGTCAAGTGCGGCACGACTTGTCGCGGTGGATGCCTTGGGGCTCCCATTACCGAAACCGAACATCCGCTCCCCTCCTCAACGACTGCGGGGGCGGTCGTTGACCGTCCCCGCGAAGTAACTCGCCTTGCGCTCCCGTCTATAGAAGGCGACGGCACGCTGAAGCCACGTCACCATGCGATCGCCGTAGAGATCCATCGGGAAGCGGACCAGCCCGAAGACTGCGGCCACCCCCATCGCCACGGCGATCTCGGGGATCTTCTCGACGATCGGCGCCTGCCCCGTCAGCGTCCTCAAGGAGACGACGACGCCAACGCCCAGGAAGATGGCGCTAGGGGCGTCCAGGTTGCCAAGCCACTTGAAGCTCTGGCGGTAGTTCGCCGGGATCTTCACGTCCACTCAGACGAGACCTCCTTAGCTGTAGGTCGTCGGACGAGGTTGTACGCCCTTACGCTGCACGACGTCGCGCGCTGACCGGTAGGCGCCGTCGCCATGCGGCGCTCCCATGACGCGCTCGAGCACGTCATGCCGCGCTTGACTCGAGACGTTCTCATAGTCCGCCCGTGCCTTCGCGTACTCGTTGGGGTCTCTCGCTGTGACCATGCGCTGGAACGCCTGTGAGACTTGCCCTCTCTGGTCGGGCGGCATCATCGCCTCGTACCCGCGCGCACCGGCCTGCACCGCGTAGTCGTGGCTTGCGTTCGAGTCCGTGGCGTTGTATTTCAAGGCATCGGCACGCAAGGCACTCTGCCCGAGCGTGCGATTGGGCTGGAGAATCGCCTTCCCTACGCCGCCGGCCGCGCGTGCTCCGCCGGCGGCAGCTCCGCCCGCAGCACGCATCGCAGACGCCACGCCGGGGGCCTTCGTCTCGAGCCCCGCCCACATATGCCGTGCGGCTCCCGAGACCACCTGACCCGTTCCTGTGAGGCCGGCTGCGCCGAGCACCGACTTCCCTGCCTGCGTGGCCCTCTGCATGAAGCCCTGTCCTGTGGCGCCGCTGCCGATCTCCGGCTTCGCCGCCCAGTTGCTGAGCTTGGCTTGACTGCGCTGCGAGTAGGACTCGGCCATCTTGCCCGCGGCCTGACCGAGAGGCGACATTCTGGCGGCCGACATGGCGCCGCGACCGAGCATGTACCCGCCGGCAGCCGCCATCATCATGCCGCCGACGCCAGCATGGCTGTGCCCGGTGATCTGCTGCATCATCTGTGGGGCCTTGCTTACCATGAACATCGCGAAGATCCCGATGAGGATGCGCACGAGGTCGGTGATGAAGTCCCCGCTGTTCACCTTGAGAGGGCCTCCGATGATCAGCCAGGCGATCCACCACATGACCACCATGGCGAGCTGAGAGAAGACCGCCCCCATCGCCTCTGCCCAGTTCCACTGCCACGCGCGCTTGTTACCGGTAATGGCCAGGGCCGCGGTGACGGGTAGAAGCCCGGTGAAGACGATCAGGTCGACGACGCGCATAGCCCAGACGATCACCGCCCAGAGCATGAAGCCGGCAAGCACCAGCAGAGCGGTCGGCCAGAGCCAGTTGACGATGATGTCGCCCGCAAAGGTAGCCAGCCCTCCGACCACGACACCCGTCGCAGTGCTCGCAAAGGCCGCCGGGTGGATCCAGTTGGCCTGGTACTGTTCCGTGAAGCTGATGAGCGTTAGAGAAATGCGGTTCATCGCGTCGAGCAGCGCGCTCAGGAAGGCGTAACCACCCACGAGCACGAGCAGCCAGATGCCGACTCCCTCAAGGGAGTCCGCCCAGGCTGATCGCGCAAACTGGCTTCTACCGGCAAAGCTGCCCCAGGTGTTCGTGAAAGCCACCCAGGTGAGAGCGAACAGGGCGACACCTACGCTCGCGGCCGCCATGGTGTCAAACACGTAGCTGGCGGCCGCGGCCGCGACGATGCCGCCGTGGCCGCCAGGGTGCAGTGGGTCGATGCTGAGCGGGGCGAAGACCGTTGCCTTCAGGAACTCTGTAACGAGCCAGAAGATGGCCTCGCCGATCCACCCGATGATCTGCCCGATCGGCTGAATCACCAGGACGTTGAAGAAGCTGATGATCGCGTTGACGATATTGGTCAGCAGCCAGTGACCGAAGCCCAATTACCTCGCCTCCCTCGCGCCTCGGGGATCGCCCAG
>JAJZIE010000298.1 GCA_021810725.1 Bacillota bacterium
ATGGACCACCGGGACCTCGCCGGCAACAGGCTCTGTTTCGAGGCGTGCCCACTCGTGCGCTCGATCCAGCAGAACACGCCGCAGGACAACCTCCTGTCGCTCCGGGACGCGGACGGCGAGCGGCGATGGGTCACCATGCACACCGAGCCGGTGCTGTCCCCCGAGGGCAAGGTGATCGGTGCCGTGGAGAGTTTTAGCCTTGCCCAGCGCCCGGAAGCGCTCGGTCCGCACGAGACCGGTCACGGCACGCGACGGGACGCGAGCCACCACCTCTTCTGGCGCAAGGAGGTCGCGCGCTGGCTCGCCACCTGGCAAGGGGACGAGGACTTCGCCCACATGGCGGAGCGTTTCGTCCACGCCTTGCCGTTCCGGTCTGCCGCTGTCTGGCAGCCGCGCGCGGAAGGCAGCCGCTGCGTCGCCATCGCGGCCAAGGGTCCCGGGGCCTCAGGCCAGGGCCAGACCGAGGTCTCGCTCCGGCGCGAGGACGGTATCGTGCAAAGGGCCTACCACGAGCGCAGGATCGTCTATCTGCCGGGGAGCCAAGGCGAGGGGGCGACCGGGCACGGCGTCCGGCTGGCGGCCGCCATCCCCTTGATGCACAAGGGCGTCGTCCAGGGGGTCCTGAGCCTTGGCGACAGCCGTGGCGACCGCCTGCCCGTGCCCGCGATCGAGGCGATCGAGGAGATTGCGCCACTCCTCGGTGCCCTGATGGCGAACCAGGATCTTCTCGCCTCGCTGCAGCAGAGCAGGCAGGTCTTCTCGTGGATGCTGGAGACCGCTCCCATCGCCCTCGACTACCAGCCTTTTTTGGGCAGCGCCGACCCGCAGGCGCCGTCGGTGGCGGCATTCCGCGCCTTCCGCCGGCGCTGGCCGGAGATCACGGGCGTTTGCGGCGGCATCCTGGTGATGCGCAGCGAGACGGGCGCTAGCGACTGGACGCTGCACGACGTCTGGGGCACCTGTGACGCACGCGAGATTGGCCTGCGCGAGCGCTGGTGGCCCGGAGCCCGCGCGTTCCTCGGGGACATCAGCGTGGAACTCCCACCCGAAGGACCGCTGCCGCAGGACCATCCCCTGGCCGTTCCAGGGCGCAGCCTTTACCACTTCGGTATTCGCGACGGCCGTACCCCGATCGCTTCGTTGCTGGTCGACATTGCGCAGGAGGAGTCCGGCAAGGCCGAAACGTTGCCTGCGGTGCTCGAGTTTCTCGGCCTCGCCACCGTGAACCGCTGGCGTCAGCGCCAGCTCCTGCTCCTCGCCCGCCACGACCCGCTGACGGGAGCGCTGAACCGTCGCGCTCTGGAGGAGCGCCTCGAGGCGCATTTCAGGGCCGGAGGATCAAGTCCGGCACTCTTCGTGCTCCTCGACCTCGACAACCTGAAGCAGGTGAACGACCGCTTTGGCCATCAGGCGGCTGACGGTCTCCTCAAGAACTTCACGGCCTACGTGCAGACAGCGCTTCGCCCGACGGACGATGTGGCCCGCATCGGCGGAGACGAATTCGTCTGGCTGATGTACGACGCCGGGCTGGGCGAAGACACGCGCCAGCGCCTGCAGCAGATCATCGAGCGCAGTCCGCTTGGAGAGTTCGGCAGCGGGGCTACCCTGGGAGTGGTCGAACTGCCGCGCGAGGCGGGGACTTACGCGGATGCCTACCGCCTGGCGGACAGGCGTCTCTACCAGGGCAAGCACCATGGCAAGGGAGTCATCGTGGACACCGACGCGGGGCAGGACCGGCGCGCGGGCCCGCGAAACCGTGGCTAGGGCCGGCCGGGTGGTTCCCGACCGTCGGCCAGCGAGGAGTGGTGGAAGATGGATAAGGCGAGCGGGTTCCCATCGTTCCCAAGAGATCTGTTCCTTGCCCTCAAGGCGGCGGGTCCGCAGGGAGCGAAGCTGCGCTTCGCCCTCTTGGACGGCGGTGTCGTCACCGCCGTGTCCGTCGCTAAGGAGATGGAGGAGGGCCTCCTGATCGAGACGGACGCGGGCACCACGACCGCCGTGCCGTGGCACGCGATCGTGCGGGTCGAAGTGGAGCGCCCAGGCGCGGGCAAGTCGGTGGGGTTTCTGAGGGGTTGACCAAAGCTTAGAATTCCATCCGTAAACGACGCATCGGGCGGCGCACTTGGCGCCGCCCGATGCGTCTGCATGGCGTGTCAGTTCTCGCTGCTGCGGTCGCCTTCTGGCGTCCAGCCCACCCAGCGGACGTCCGGCGCGTCCTTGAACCGCTCCGCCATCACGTCCATGGCGGCGGGATTGTTGTCGACGAGCAGGAAGTGACGGCCGAGCTTGAGGCATGCGGCTCCCGTCGTGCCGCTGCCGGCGAAGAAGTCCAGGACCAGGTCGCCGGGATTCGATGAGGCCAGAACGATGCGCTCAAGGATGGCCAGCGGCTTCTGCGTCGGGTAGCCTGTGCGTTCTTTGCCTCTCGTCGGCACGATCGTGTGCCACCAGGTGTCGGTCGGGAGCTTGCCGCGCTTCGCCTTCTCCTCCCCGACCAGCCCCGGGGCCATGTAGGGGATGCGGTCGATCGCGTCGACGTTGAAGACGTAGTTCGCGGGGTCCTTGACGTAGAGCAGGATGTTGTCGTGCTTCGCCGGCCACTTGCGGCGCGTTCTGGCGCCGTAGTCGTAGGCCCAGATGATCTCGTTGAGGAAGGCGTCACGGCCGAAGATGCCGTCCAGCAGCAGCTTGCAGTAGTGCACTTCGCGGTAGTCGATGTGGAAGTAGAGTGAGCCGTGCGGGGCCAGCACCCTGTGGGCCTCGCGCAGGCGCGGCTCGAGAAAGCTGAGGTAGTCGTCGAAGACGTCGAGGTAGGCCTGTGAACCGAGCTTCTCCGTGGCGTAACGCCGGCCTGCAAAGCCGGTGCGGTCGCCCTCATCGGAGCGCACGGTGCGGATCCGGTCGAGGGACTGGAGCCTGCCCGTGTTGAAAGGCGGGTCGATGTAGATGAGGTCGACGCTGCCCGAGGGCAGGCCCCTAAGCACTGTCAGGTTGTCCGAAAATCGGATCTCGCCGGGCATGCTTCGCCTCCTGCGGCCGGATGGGGCACCTTTCA
>JAJZIE010000299.1 GCA_021810725.1 Bacillota bacterium
CGCCGCCTAACGCACAAGCAGCAGGAGATCGCGACGACACGACGCCAGCTCAGCCACGATCAGGCGACACTTTCCGGCGCCTTGGTGGCGATCGAGCAGGAGGGACCCGGCGGATACCTCAACGTGGTGTTCGGCGCCCAGTCCTTCAGCGATTTCGAGGCCCGCATCGGGCTCCTCAGCCAGATCATCAGCGCAGACGTCGCCGTGCTGGGCGACGTACAGAGGGCCGAAACCAGTCTTGAACAGGAGCAGAACGCGCTCGTGTCGGCCCGCCGGCAGTACGCGGCGGCTGCGGACGTGCAGCGGCAGGCCAAGTCGGCGCTCAGCCAGCAGATCGCCTACCAGCGGGATGCGATCGCCGCCCTCGACGAGACCTACGCGCAGCAACAGACGGCCGTGCATTCCGACGAGGGCAGTTCCGCCGAGATCGAGCAGATCATCCAGAGCCTCGCGAGCCACGGCACAGGCAGCGGCATCAACGGCATCCACTTCATCTGGCCCGTCGTCGGCCCGATCACGTCGCCGTTCGGCTACCGGGTCGACCCGGTGACGCACCAGTACGCCCTGCACACCGGCATCGACATCGGCGTCCCGATGGGCACGCCGATCCATGCGGCCGCCAGCGGCAAGGTGATCGTGGCGCAGTGGCTGAACGGATACGGCTACACGATCATCATCGACGACGGCGGCGGCATTGCGAACCTCTACGCCCATCAGGAGCGGTTCGCGGTATCCGTCGGACAGGAGGTGCAGCAGGGCCAGTTGATCGGCTACGCCGGCATGACCGGCTGGGCCACCGGCCCCCACGTGCATTTCGAGGTCCGCATCAATGGCAAGCCGGTGAATCCCGCGCCCTATATGCCGCCAATGCCCTGAGCCGTCCAGGCCCCAGGCACGAGAGTGCAGCCCGCCGCCGCACGATGTTGCGGCGGCGGGCTGCTTACCTGGGTGACGGGATTGCCAGGATTGGTAACACGTGACGATGAATGGAAGACCATCTCCAACGGAAAACTCATACTTAAGCACAGGGTTGTTTGCTGGTGCAGAGAATAAGACAATGGTCCTCAAGCAGCTTGATAGGAAAGCGTTGGCAAAAGGGGGGCTCGACGATCGCGCGGGAAGACCTCAGAATCGTCGTCTTCCCGGAGCGCAGCGGTAGCGTACGAGAGTGGCGATGGCAGGATCGGCACCGCCTATGGCTGAGCATCGCGTCCGTGGGGGCGGCGTTGCTGGTTGCCGCGGTCGTGTTCCTACTTGTCACCGCATACCAGGACATCGCGACCACCAGTCACCTTCGCACGGAGTTGGCCGCGGCCGCCAAGGTGCGTGCAGACAACCGCATTCTCCGGGAACAGCTCGCTCAGGCTCAGAACGTCAACAGCCGGGCCCTGACGCAGGTGACGGCCATGGCCGCGGACATCCAGCACGTCGAGAGGCAACTCGGCCTGCACTTCCAGACGAACGACACGGGTCTCGGCAATGTGCTCAGCCGCCTGAACGCGTTGCACGAGCAACTGCCGACCGTGCTGGCTGCGGCCAAGACGCGTGACACCTACCTGCAGCACCGCCCCGACATGCTGCCGGTACAGGGGCCGATTACCTCGTGGTACGGCTGGCGGCCCAACCCCTTCACCAACACCGGAAGCGAGTGGCACCCGGGTCTCGACATCGCCGTCCCGATGTACACGCCTGTCGTGTCGGTAGCGGCCGGCGTCGTGACCTACGCCGGGTGGAAGCCCGGCGGCTACGGCTACTATGTGCAGGTGGACAACGGTTACGGCATCTCGAGCTTCGTCTCGCACAATTCGCAGGTCCTCGTCCATGTCGGCCAGCAAGTGAAGCGCGGACAGGAGCTCGCGCTTTCGGGTTCGACGGGCCGCTCGACAGGTCCGCACGTCTATTTCGGCATTCTGGTGAACGGCGCCTCGACGAATCCGTGGCCGTTCATCCACGACTCTCCCGCGGAGGTGAAGTGATGTCTCGCATGTTCACGAACCAGCGACGCGGCGAGGAAGGTCCCACCGAACCGATGGTGGACCAGACCGCCACGTACATCGGCAGCGATGCTTCGGTGGAGGGGACCGTGCGCGGCAGGGGCCTCTTGCGCATCGAGGGCCGCGTCGCGGGCCAGGTCGAGCACGAGGGCACCGTCGTCATCGGCCAGAAGGCCGAGGTGCGCGCCAAGCTGCGCGTCAAGGAACTCGTGGTCCAGGGATACGTGGAAGGATCGATCCACGCCGACCGCTGCGAGATCGCGGAGACCGCCCGGATCGTCGGCGACGTCCGCGCGCAGCGCCTGGCCGTCGCGGAAGGCGCCTCGATCCATGGCGATCTGGCCGCGAACCTGCCGGAGGACGCCGACCCGTCGGCGGCCCGCAGGCGGGCTGCGGAACCGGAGGAAGTACCGCAGGAATCCTGAGGTGCCAATCTTGGGAGGCGCGCCGCATGCCGGCGCGCCTCCCTGTTCGTCCCGGCTGGCCAAGCCGCCCGCGATGGTGCACGATGGTTGTGGTCGGGGAGGGATGGCTCGTTGGAGTTTCAGCTCGTATCGCCCTATCAGCCCGCCGGCGACCAGCCGAAGGCCATCGGGGCCCTGGTCGAGGGGCTGCAGGAAGGGCTTAAGGAACAGACGCTCGTCGGCGTGACGGGCTCTGGCAAGACGGCCACGATGGCCTGGACGATCCAGCAGATCGGTCGCCCGGCCTTGGTTCTGGCCCACAACAAGACCCTCGCCGCGCAGCTCTGCGGCGAGTTCCAGTCGTTCTTCCCCAATAACGCCGTCGAGTATTTCGTGTCGTACTACGACTACTATCAGCCCGAGGCCTACATCGCCACGAGCGATACCTACATCGAGAAGGACGCCACCGTCAACGACGAGATCGACAAGCTGCGCCACGCCGCCACGACCGCTCTTTTCGAGCGGCGGGACGTGATCATCGTCGCCTCCGTGAGCTGCATCTACGGCCTCGGCTCGCCGGAGGACTACCGCGAACTGTGCCTCTCCTTGCGGGCGGGGCAGGAGCGCGACCGGCGGGAGATCCTGCGCAAGCTC
>JAJZIE010000300.1 GCA_021810725.1 Bacillota bacterium
CAACTGCGTGGCAGGGAAGCCCGCGCGCTGCGAACTCGTAGCCAGGGTCGTGGCACCGAATGGCGTGCTCTACGACGGGACCACGAGGTTCCATGCGGGCGGCGAGCGCATTCACCACTACCTCGGAGTGTCCTCGTTCGCGGAAGAAGTCGTAGTACCGGAGTCGGGGGCGATCCCGATCCGCAAGGACGCTCCCCTCGACGTCGTCTCGATCGTGGGCTGTGCGGTGGCGACGGGCGTCGGCGCCGTGCTCCGCACCGCCCAGGTCGAGGCCGGGTCCACCGTCGCGGTGATCGGGTGCGGCGGCGTTGGGCTCTCGGTCGTGCAAGGAGCACGCCTCGCGAACGCGGAGCGGATCATCGCGATCGACGTGCTGGCCTCGAAGCTCGACGTGGCACGGCGGCTTGGAGCCACGGACGTAGTCGATGCGAGCGCCGTCGATCCGGTGGAGGCCGTGCGGGAACTGACGGAGGGCGGCGCGGACTACGTCTTCGACGCCATCGGCAAGGTGACGACGACAGAGCAGTCGCTGTCCATGCTCGGCATCGGCGGCACATCTGTGATCGTCGGGCTGCCGCCCGCCGGGGCCAAGGCCCAGTTCGAACCCTTGGCCCTCGCCGAGGCGGACCAGCGCATTCTCGGATCCAACTACGGCAGCATCCTACCGGAGCGCGACGTCCCCTGGCTCGTGGATCTATATATGGAAGGGCGCATTCAGCTCGAGGAGATGATCTCAGGACGGCGACCGCTGCGCGAAGCCGGCGCCGCGTTCGAGGATCTCGCCGCGGGCCGTGCTCTGCGCACGCTGCTCATTCCGGAATAGGCTCTTCTGTGCAATCCGCAGTGCGGCCTGCGGCGCCCGCCTCCTGGGGGGCATGCTGCGGGGCCCCATTGCTCTCGGGTCGAAAGTGCGAAGACGGGAGGACTCGCTTTGGAATACGGTCTGATCCTTGATGGTCAAACGAAAGCCGCAGCGGGAGGCGAGGTCCAGGAAATCCGCAACCCGTACAGCGGAGAGGTGTTCGCGAGCGTCAGCCTGGGGTCGACCGCGGACGCCGAACTCGCCGTCCAGGCCGCAAAGCAGGCCTTCGCGGACGGACGCTGGAGTCGCATCACGCCGGCCGAGCGATCGATGTTGCTGTGGCGTCTCGCGGACCGGCTGGAGGCGGAAGCGGACCGCCTCGCCAAGATCGATGCGGCCAACGTCGGCAAGGCGATCAAGCTGACGCGCAACTCGGACCTGCCGTTCGCGGTCGACAATCTGCGCTTCTTCTCCGCGGCCGCGCGCCAGCTGGAGGGCAGGGCTGCCGCCGAGTACGACGGCTTGCACACGAGCTGGATCCGTCGAGAGCCGCTTGGCGTCGTCGCCTCCATCTCACCGTGGAACTATCCCTTGATGATGGCGGTCTGGAAGGTCGCCCCGGCGCTGGCGGCCGGCAATACCGTCGTGCTGAAGCCGGCCCCCTTGACGCCGGTCTCGAGCCTGGAGCTCGGCCGGCTCGCGCTGGAGGTGGGTTTCCCGCCAGGCGTTTTCAACGTCATCACGGGCGGCAACGACGTCGGTGCGTATCTCGTTGCGCATCCTGACGTGGCCATGGTTTCGCTCACGGGCTCGCGAGAGACGGGGGCCAAGGTGATGGCCAGCGCGGGCGTCAAGCGCGTGCACCTCGAGCTCGGCGGCAAGGCGCCACTACTGGCGTTTGCGGACGCGGACCTCGATGAGGTCGCCCAAGCCGCGGTCGTCGCGACAGTGGTCAACGCTGGGCAGGACTGCACGGCGGCAACCCGGGTCTACGCCGAGGCGGGCATCTTCTCGGAACTGGTGGATCGCCTGCGCGCGAAGATGAAGACCGTCCGCGCCGGCAACCCCTTGGACATGAAAACCGACATGGGACCGCTCGTATCGGCCGTGCAGAAGGACCGCGTCTACGGGTTTGTGCAGCGCGCCTTGGGTGCCGGTGCGGAGGCGCTTGAGGGCGGACTGCCGCCATCGGGGGCTAAGGACCTCTTCTTCCCGCCGACGCTTTTGGTGAACGCCTCCCAGAAGAGCGAGATCGTCCAGACGGAAGTCTTCGGTCCAGTACTCGTGTGCCTCCCGTTCCGTAGCGAAGAGGAGGCCGTGGCGCTCGCGAACGATGTGGACTACGGGCTTGCAGCATCCGTCTTCACGCGCGACCACGCGCGGGCGCTGCGCGTCAGCGCGGCACTCCGCTTCGGCGATGTCTGGATCAACGACCACCTGCCGCTCGCGTCGGAGATGCCGCACAGCGGCTTCGGCCGTAGCGGCGTCGGCCACGATCTCTCGGCCTACGCCATCGACGACTACACGAAGGTCAAGCACGTGATGTCGAGCACGAAGAGCGAAGTCGTGAAGCCGTGGCACTTCACGATCCTCGGTGACCAGCCGCAGGCATAGCCGGGCGAGGATGCCGGGGCCGATGAGCACCCGAAAGGATCTTGCATCAGAAAGAGCAGGTGCGCCTGACGGGGTCCGGCCGAACCGGCCGGCTGCCGTTTCCATTCGCGCACGCTGGACCGACCCAACGGAGGCGACTGCTACATGGCGGTAGAGTTGAGAACTGCGGTTCCAGGTCCCAAATCGAGGGCCCTCCTGGCCCGGCGCGAGGCGGCGATCCCGCGCGGCGTCTACCAAACGACGCCGATCTTCGCGGAGCGCACCGAAGGCGCGCGGATCATCGATGTGGACGGGAACGTCCTGCTGGATTTCGCCGGCGGCATCGGCGTGCTCAACATCGGAGCGAACCGCCCCGAAGTGGTCGCGGCCATCGAGCGCCAGGCGCACGCGGCCATCCACACCTGCTTCAACGTCACGATGACGGAGCCGTACCTTGCGCTGGCGGAGGCGCTGAACCGCATCGTGCCAGGCAACTTCAAGAAGAAGACGCTCCTTCTCAGCACCGGCGCGGAGGCGGTGGAGAACGCCGTCAAGATCGCCCGCAGGCACACGGGCCGGTCTGCCGTGATCACGTTCAGCCACGCGTTTCACGGGCGGACGCTGCTCACGATGACG
>JAJZIE010000301.1 GCA_021810725.1 Bacillota bacterium
CGTGCTGCGGTCGTCGCCGGGCCCCGCTACCACACGGACGATCGGCAGGCCGTACTTGGTGGCGAAGTCGAAGTCGCGGGCGTCGTGACCCGGAACGGCCATGATGGCGCCTGTGCCGTAGCCGTACAGCACGTAGTCGGCGATGTAGACGGGGATCTCTTTGCCGGTGAACAGATTGACCGCGTAGCCACCGGTGAAGACGCCCGTTTTGTCCTGCCCGCCGATGCGGTCTTCCTGGCTGCGTTCGGCGGCCGCTCGCACGTAGGCGTCGACTTCCGCTTTCCTTTCTGCCGTGGTCAGGTCCGCGACCAGCGGGTGTTCCGGGGCCAGCACCAGGAAGGTGGCGCCGTAGACGGTATCGGGGCGCGTCGTGAAGACCGTGACGGTCTTCGCCTCGTCCCTGGCCAGAGGGAAGCGCAGCTGCGCTCCGTCGCTGCGGCCGATCCAGTTGCGCTGCGCGGTCTTGATCACCTCGGACCAGTCGAGCTCGTCGAGGTTGTCCAAAAGGCGGTCGGCATAGCGCGTGATGTCGAAGAACCACTGCTCGAGCTCGCGCTGCGTGACTTCCGTGTCACAACGCTCGCAGTGGCCGCCGATGACCTGCTCGTTGGCCAGGACGGTCTTGCACGAAGGGCACCAGTTCACCGGCGCCTTGCGCCGCTGCGCCAGTCCGGCCTTGAAGAACTGCAGGAAGATCCACTGCGTCCAGCGGTAGTAGTCCGGATCGGTCGTCTCGACGGCGTGCGACCAGGCGAAGCGTCCGCCGAGCCGCGTCAGTTGCTCGCGGAAGTGGGCCACGTTCCCGGCGATCAGGGTCTTCGGATGGATGCCCCGCTTGATCGCGAAGTTCTCGGAATGGATGCCGAATGCGTCGAAGCCCATCGGCTCGAAGACGTTCTTGCCGCGCATGGCCTGGTAACGGCCATGGATGTCCGCTCCAGTGAAGGCGTACACGTTGCCGACGTGCAGGCCCTCGGCCGAAGGATAGGGGAACATCATCAAGTTGTAGTAGGGGTCCTTCGCGTGCTCGAGATCGACCTCGTACACGCCGGTCTCCTGCCAGCGCTGCTGCCACTTGCGTTCGATCGACTTCGGGTCGTAGGTCGTGTTCATGACCGGCCTCCTGCCAGGAAATCGACGCCTCCCGCCTCCATCCGAGACGAAAGGCGCCCATTGCGCTGTCGCAATCGGTTCGCGGCGCCGCCCCGCGGCACCTTCAGGGTCGGCGGGGCGGCGATGTGAAGATCCCTGCCGGGGGATGGACCTCCTCGGCAGGGGCCTTCATGTGCGGCACCTACGGGCGTTGCCGCCATTCTATGCTTGCGGCAGGGCCCGGTCAAGGCTAGCCCAGGGCGTTGAGACCGGTGATGTCGCGGCCGACGATCAGTGTGTGGATCTCGTAGGTTCCCTCGTAGGTGTCGACCGACTCGAGGTTCGCCATGTGGCGCATCGCCCGGTACTCGCTCGTGATGCCGTTGCCGCCGAGGAGCTCCCTTGCCATGCGCGCGGTCTGCAGAGCGGCGCGGACGTTGTCGCGCTTGGCGAGCGAGACCTGCGTGTAGGTGTAGCGGTCGTCCTGCTTGAGCTGACCGAGCCGAAGCGCCATGAGCTGGCTGCGGGTCGTCAGCGAGAGCATGTCGACGAGCGACTGCTGCATCAGCTGGGTCTGGGCGATCGGGCGGTGGAAGGCGATGCGGTTCTGCGCGTAGTCGAGCGCCTCGTTGAAACAGTCCATGGCGGCGCCGACGGCGCCGAAGGCGATGCCGTAGCGCGCTTGCGTCAGGCAGGACAGCGGCGCGGCAAGGCTCTTGGCCTCGGGAAGGCGCAGTTCCTCCGGCAGCTCGACGTCCTCCAGGACGATGTCGCCGGTGGACGAGTAGCGCATCGAGATCTTGGTCTCGATCGCGGGAGCGGAGAGGCCCTTCGTGCCCTTGGGCGCGATGAAGCCCCGGATCTTGTCTTCTTCGTCCATGGCCCAGATCACCAGCACGTCCGCGATCGGTGACGAGGTGATCCAGCGCTTCTCGCCATTCAGGACCCAGTGGTCGCCGACGCGACGGCACCGCGTGCGCATGGTGCCGGGATCCGAGCCTGCGTCCGGCTCCGTCAGGCCGAAGCAGCCGATCAGTTCGCCCTTCGCCATGCGCGGCAGGTAGGTCCGACGCTGCTCCTCCGTACCGTAGCGGTAGATGGCGTGCATGGCGAGACCGCTTTGCACCGAGGCGAACGAGCGCAGCCCGGAGTCCCCGCGCTCCAGCTCCTGCATGATCATGCCGTACGCGACCTGCGAGATGCCCGCGCCGCCGTACTCCTCGGGCAAGGTCGGTCCGAACAGGCCGAGCTCTCCCATCTTGCGCACGAGATGCAGGGGGAAGCGTCCTGCCAGCCAGTCCTCGCCAACGTTCGGCATGACCTCCGCCGCGACGAAGTCGTGCACCATCTGGCGAACCGCGCGCTCCTCCTCGGTCAGCAGGCTGTCGACGTCGAAGTAGTCCGGTCCAATCGCCGTGAGGGCCACCAAGACCACATCCATTCCAAGAAAGATCTAGCCGCATCGTACCACTTGGAGATATGGAGCGTCCAGAGTGAGGCTCCAATGCCTTGCCTTTGCCGAGATCGTATCGCAGAATGAAACGGAAGGTGATGCCGTGGACGGGCCGTTGCGCACGGTGGAGCGCACGATGAACCTGCTTTGGCAGATCGGCCAGAGCGCGGAGCCACTGACGCTTGCGGAGCTGAGCAGGCGGCTTGGCCTCGGCAAGGCGACCGTCCGGCGCTTCCTTCTCAGTCTTGAGGAGCTCGGCTATGTCGAGCGCGACGCCAAGGGCAGCTATGCGGCGGCGGCGCGCCTGGAGCGGCTCGCCCAGAGACCCGCGACAGGCGTGAGCCCGGCGGTGGCCGCCGCCCTGCGCGACCTTGCCGCGGAAACGCATACGGCCATAAGCCTCGGCGTGCTCAGGGGCCGCGAGGTGCTCTACGTCTGGCGAGACCCGCCAGGGTCGGTCGCCGGCGTGAGCGTGGGCGA
>JAJZIE010000302.1 GCA_021810725.1 Bacillota bacterium
CTACATGGTGGCGCGGCCAAGGCACTGATGGCGATGGCGCGCAGCGGGTTCTCGGTGGCCACCGGGATCGTGATCGGAGTGCCTGTGTATCTGGTGTGGATGAGGCATGACACCTGGGCCGCGGCGTTCAGCGAGTGGTCCGTGGCACTTGTGTTGGTTCTGGCCCTGGCAGTGGCGAGTCTGCTTCTGGGAAGGGCCGTGGCGGCGGGCAACCGCCGATGAGGCCCAGGCGCCAGGCCGGTGGGCAGACCTCAGGCAGCCCGCCGGAAGCTTGCGCGAGGACCTGTCGGTCTTCAGATCTTACGATCCCTGACCGCACCTAGCCCATCAGCGCCCGCCAGAACGGCTCGTGTTCCTGCTCCGGGTCGTGTCCGAAGAAGACCGCGGCGTCGCCGGCCCGCGCGACATCCTTGAGACGCGCGACGCTGCGGCGTCCTGTCTCGGGGTCTTGCTGTTCGCCGGGAACATCGCTCTGCCAGTTGTCGAGGGTGTAGACGGCGTCGATCGTCAAAAGGATTGGCCGCCCCCCTGCGGGCTCCAGGTAGACGGAGAGGTGGCCTGGCGTGTGGCCTGGCGTGTGCAGCAGCGTCACGCCGGGCATCGGCTGGTGGCCGTCGCCGATCGGGCGGTAGTTCAGCGTAGGGTCCGAGCACTCGGGAGGGTAGGCGCCGGTTCGACCCGCTTCCATCTCGAGCGGATGCACGTAGATCGGCTGGTGCCGGAAGGCCCGCATCCCGCCGGCGTGGTCGAAATGCCAGTGGGTGCTGACGACCGCGTCGATGTCCCGAACCTCCAGTCCCTGACGCGCCAGCACACGTTCCACCCAGTCGTCAGGACCCATCTCGGGCACGATCATCGGCGGCTGGCCCGGCTCGTGGAAGTAGTGCGCATTGTCGATGCAGGCCTTGGGCATGCCGGTGTCGACCAGCATGAGGCCATCCGTGGAGCGCCGGAGATACATCCAGGCGGGTGCGCGTACGAGCCTGCCCGCCGGATTGCCCATCTTGTAGATCGACCAGTCGACCCGCGAGTAACCCGCGCACAGCAGACGGACTTCCTGGAGCATCGGCATCCTCCCATCGCGCGGTGTCGCTGCGACGCATGCGTGCGGGCCCTTCGACACGGAGTCTCGGTGGGCCTGCGGGCACGACGCACTGCCTCGCTGCGGTATTGCCGGTCGGGGCCGCTCTCGACAAAGGAGCCGCAAACCTTGCAAAAGGCGTGCGATGCTCCGCGGCCGGCCGCCTGGGCGCTGGGGGCGCCTTGTGCCTGCGTCAGAGAGTCGTTCTCACGCGGTGCGGTGCTCGGCGGTCGCCGCAAGCAGGGGCCGGATGCTGAAGAAGGCGAGCACGAGCAGGACTGCTCCGAGTTCGAGCCCCAGGCTGAGGCCGATGCGAGAGGCCGCGTAGCCGATGGGAAGGATCAGCAGGGCGCCCACGGCGTTGCCCACACCGGCGGAAACGCCGGAGCCGAGGGCGGGGTTCTCCTTGAAGATGTCCTGCCCGATCAACGTGGTGACGGGTGACGCGCTGAACAGCGCGATGCCGACGAGTGCCAGAACGGGCCAAAGCGCGACGCCGCGGGCGAAAGGCAGAACGATCAGGAGCAGGGTGCCAGCGATCGAGGCCACCCAGAGCACCATGCCGCTACCGTAGCGGTCCCGCATGAGGCCGCCCGCGAGGTTGCCGATGATGCCGATGCCGATCATGGTGGTCACGAGCGATGCGCCCAGGATGAACGAACCGCCATGGTGGCGCCAGAGCAGCGGCACCAGGGTGGTCACGGTCGAGATGGCGCCCGCCCTGAGTCCGTTGAAGGCGACGAGGGCCAGAGCTGGGCGCAGGTGGCGGCGGAACTGCACGGGAGCCTGCTTGGCCGTGCGCCTCGCGAGGGGTGGCACGACCTTGATGAGCCAGGGCCAGGTGAGGACGACGAAGACCCCTACGAGCCAGAGGTGACCCAGGCCGAGCGCCGTGGCCAGCAGCGTGGCCACAAGCGGGCCGATCGCCCGCCCGAACTCACCGCCGATCATGAAGGTCGACATGGTGAGACCGGGCCGCTTGCCCGCGAGGCTGCGCGTCAGGGCCATGGCCTGGGGGTGGAAGAGGGTCGTGCCGAGGCCCGAGAGGAAGAGGCCGATCGCCATGCCGATGTAGGCAGGCGAGAGCGCGACCAGCGTGACGCCCACGGTCGAGAGGATGGGGCCGCCCAGGACGAACCAGCGCCCGCCGACGCGGTCGGCAAGCAGTCCAGCAAGGGGCTGAAGCGCCTGGCCGAACATCAGGATGGTCACGAGGGACGTGAGCAGGACAAGGGGGACATGGCGCTCCACCGCGATCAGCGGCAGCAGGCCGGGAAGGTAGTTGGCGAGCGCGTCGTTCGCAAGGTGGCCCCAGATCAGCGCCGGAAAACCGGTGGGATGGGCCGGGGCTGTTGCCTGCCTCGGAGCTTGGATCGTGGTGTTGGCCATGGGCGCCTCCTTGATCACCACGATCCTACGGCGACCGGTGGCCGTCCTCTAGGCTCAGGCGGAGTGTAACGAGCCGGTCCAAACAGACCAGCGTAAGCCCCGTCGTGGCGTTAAGGCGTCCACGTGCAGGCCTAGGCCGTCGTGGATGCATGCCACGCCGAGAGGAGTTCCTGTTCCCGGGCGGCGCTGATCCCGGCGCGACGTGGGCCGTCCACTGGCCGCGAGCGCTCCCAGGCCAGGGTGTCGCGCACGGTGTCTCGCAGGGGGCGCAGTGACAGGCCTGCCGCGAGCGCCTTGCGGATCGACACGGACTCGAAGCCGATCGCGTCCGGTTCGCTCGAGGGCACGTAGAGGGGCAGCTCCGTCCACGGCGCCACGCCTTGAGCGGCGAGGAATTCTTCTGTGACCCAGGTGGTGGGCCGTTCTGCAACTTTGGACAAATATCTCGCGATGCGCCCTTTGCTGCTTCCTGCTTCGACGACCCGTACCTAGTGACGGTTCTGGCCACCCCGGCAGAGGGATCTCCACAGGCGTAAGTTCCCGGGG
>JAJZIE010000303.1 GCA_021810725.1 Bacillota bacterium
CGAGGCCGCGCGCGTGACGCGCAAGCCGATCGGCCTGCGCGAGCGTCCGAACGGCCCGTTCAGGGCCTTCGTGCAGAACCTGATGGACGACGAGGAGCCTACCGTCGAGAAGCCGCGGCGCGGCATGCTGTTCGGGCGGACACCTCGCTCGAAGAAGGGAGGCCAGCGCTGATGCGCGGGAAGATAGATCTTGGGGCGTACCGCGCGGAGCGCGGCATCGAGACTGAGACTGCGCAGCGGCGCGAGGAGTTCGGTCAAGCCTCAGACCCCTACCAGCAGGCAAGGGAACAGGCGTCGGAGTGGCTCCACGCCAACTTCCAGGAGATCCTCTCCAATCCCCGCGAGCACGAGGTCCAGGTGGACACGGCGATCGCCCAGGCCGTCGCCCAGGTGCGGCTCCTACCGGACCAAGCGAGGCGGCTGCGTGACGAGCTGCGGGCCGGCATCCTCGGTGCGGGTGCCCTGCAGAAGTTCCTCGATGACCCAGCCGTAACCGAGATCATGGTGGCCGGCCGCGAAGTCCGGTTGGAGAAAGGCGGCAAGATCATCCCGGCGTTGCCGCTCGGCTCCGCCGACGAGGCAGCCGCCATTGCGGAGGACATGGCGCAGAAGGTGGGGCAGCGCTTCCAGCGCGCACGCCCGACGCTCAACATCACCTGGGTCGACGGGTCCCGCATCAACCTCGTGCATCCGTCGCTCTGCCCGAAGGGGGCGTGCATCACGATCCGTAAGCGCGACCTGTCGCGGGCTCTCGAACTGGCGGACCTCGTTACGGCGAGCGCCCTCTCAGGGGAGATCGCGGACCTCCTCGTGCGCGCCGTGCGCGGACGTCTGAACGTGCTGGTGTCTGGGTCGACCGGCTCCGGCAAGACGACGCTGCTGCGGGCGCTCGCGAACGCCACCTTCAACGACCCTAACGAGCGTGTCCTAGTGCTTGAGGACACCGAGGAGCTGCGGTTGCGCCACCCGCACACGGTCCCCCTGATCGCCATGAAGTCCGGGGACAGCGAATCGGGCATCGAGGTCACGCTGCACGACCTGTTCGTGAACGCCTTGCGTATGCGCCCAGACCGCATCGTGATTGGCGAGGTGCGCAGCGTCGAGGCGATGGACGCGATCGAGGCCGCGAAGACGGAGCACGGCGGGCTGATCTTCACCATGCACCTGCGGCGCCCCGAGGAACTGGGCGCCCGCATGTACTGGATCAGCCAACTCGCCGGGATGGGCATTCAGCAGGAGGCCCTGACGCGCGAGGTCTACTCCGCGGTCGACCTGATCGTCCACCTCGACAAGCTGCGCGACGGCCGGCGCCGCGTCACCCGCGTCTGCGAGCCGATCAGCGAAGGGATGAAGGACCTGTTCCACTGGGACGCCAAGGCCGACAAGCATCACATGGTCAACGATCTCAGCGAGGACCGGCTCTCCTGGATGGAAGACGTGCTGGCAAGCGAGGTGTGAGGCATGGGTCTGCTGTTGACCCTGGTGGCGGCGGTGCTGGTGGGCCTCGCGGTCTATCTAGCCATGACGCCTCGCCAGGGATTCCGGTTCGGTAACGCGCCGCCTCAAGAGAAGGGGCGGCGCGCCGAGATTTACACCGAGGAGACCCTGAAGGGGATCAAGCGGCTTGTTTGGATGTCCGGTATCCCGGTGCCGCCTCTGCTGGTGCGTCCCGTGCAGCTCGTCGCCGGCGGCCTGGTGGGCATCCTGACCCTCACGCTGACGCGCAACGTAGTGATCGCGGTGGTCGTCGGGTTGTTCGGCTTCCAGGGGCCTGTGGCTCTGCTGCGTAACCTCGCGCTTGCGCGCTGGCGTGCGGCAGACAACGAGGCGTACGTCATGGCGAACACCATGCGCTTCACCCTGCCCGTGCAGGGGCACCCCGTCACCGCCCTGCGCCAGACAGTACCCGGCCTTCAGGAACCCCTGAAGACCTGGCTCTCGATGGCCCTCGCGCGGGAGACGATCGGCGGCAGTGCCGAGGAGGGGATCTACGACCTCGGGCTGCGGCTCGGGCACTCCGAACTGCAGCTCCTCGCGGAGATCCTTCGGGCAGACCGGCGCGAGAAGCCGGCGGCGGTCCTTCTTTCCGAACTGATCGACGCCTGGACAGAGCGCATCCGCGGCGACCAGAAGCGGCAGGCCAAGCTCTCCACGACACGCCGATTCGCGAACGGCATCGTCGGGCTGCCGATGCTGGTCTTCCTGCTGCTGCCTATCCTCTCGCCGAACGCGGCGGCCGTCTTCCAGAACTCTGTCGCGGGACAGGCGAGTGGCGCGGCCGGGATCCTCATGTTCGCAGCCGCCGCTTATGTCGTGCGCCAGACGATCCGCAAGTCGGAGGAGATCAGTGTTTAGCCCACCACGGAGGAGAGGGGAGGGAGCCAATTGTCCATGATTCTCGCCGTCGTGACGGTGATGCTCGCGGGCCTGGCCGTGTGGATCGCCCTCACGCCGCAGACCCGCTTCCAGTTTGGCGGTGTGCGCGACACCACCTGGAAGAGCATCCTTCTGGCGATCACGCAAGCGGTCGAAAAGCAGACTGCCGAGCCGATCCGCCATGCGGCTGATGCCCTCGGCTGGCCACCCTCGCGCATCACGATCATCACCGGCGTCGTGTCAGGGCTGCTGTTCCTTGTGCTGCTGGCGGTCTCCTGGTGGATCGCGCTCGTGGCGGTCGTGCCGATCGTCATTGCGTCCTGGCGGCTCGCCGGGGTCATGGTGATGCGACAGTACCGCGAGTGGCAGCGGCAGATGGTGCGCGGCCTGCCGTCGCTGATCTCAGTGCTGCGGGTTCACCTCGACCTCGGCAGGACCGTGCAGGACAGCCTGAACGCGGTGCTTCCAGGCGTGCGCGACCCGCTGCGGCGCGACCTGCAGCGTACGTTGACCGACATGGCTACCGCGCCCTCGGCGCGAGGCGAGCACGGAGAGATCCTGACCGCACGCGACGGGCTCAGACGGCTTGCAGACCGCGTGAACCGCCTCGAGTTTCGCACGTTCACGGACACG
>JAJZIE010000019.1 GCA_021810725.1 Bacillota bacterium
GAGGGCCAGGTGCTGGCGGCCGAGGTGGATGTCGTCTCGCGCCTAATGTACATGCAGGTGACACACAAGACGTACGCCGGCACCTCCACCGCCTGCACCGGTGTCGCGGCGCATGTTCCGGGCACCGTGGTGCATGAGGTCTTGCGGCCCGAGGCGCGAGGCGCGGTCGCGCTGCGCATCGGCCATCCGGCTGGCGTGATCGAGACGGAGTCCCAGGTAGAGTTTGGGCCGGAGGGGCCTAAGGTGCTGCGAGCGACGCTCGGCCGGACGGCGAGGCGCCTGATGGAGGGGTACGCCTTCGTGCCGGCCCGAGTGTGCGCTGAGGCGCCGCATGCGTAGCGCCGCGCCGCAGACGTCAGGGGGCGGGACGCTCAGGCTTACGCAGCCGGGCACGATCGGGCGGATGCCGATGCGCAACCGTATCGTCCTGGCGCCCATGGGTACGAACTACGGCACGTCGGACGGTCTGGCCTCGGTCCGCGACCAGCTCTACTACGCCGAGCGGGCCAGAGGCGGCGCGGCGATGATCATCACCGAGGCCATGTCGATTTCGGCACGAGCCCGCAACCATACGCGCTCGCTCGGGGTCTTCCACGACCGCTTCATACCTGGCCTGAGAGAGATCGTCGAAGCGGTCCACGCGGAGGGAGCGGTGGCGGTCGGCCAACTGAACCATCGTGGGGGCCTGCTGCGCCGGTCGGTGCTGAACATGGAGCCGGTCGGCCCTTCGCCTTGGGTGAACCCGAATACCGGCGATGCGGTGCGGCCACTCGCCGTCGAGGAGATCGAGGCAATCCAAAGGGACTTCGTCGACGCGAGCCGACGGCTCTGGCGCGCCGGTTACGACGGGGTCGAGATCCATGCCGCAAACGGCTACCTCTTTCAGCAGTTCTTCTCCCGCCGCATCAACCACCGCGTCGACCAGTACGGCGGCAGCTTCGACAACCGCAGCCGCTTCCTGCGCGAGACGATCCGGCGCATCCGGGACGCTCTGCCCGACCTGACCGTCATGGTGCGCATCTCCGTGGTGGAGCACGCCCCTGACGGCTACACGGCCGAGGAGGCGGCGGAACTGGCCCGGGCTCTCCAGGCGGAGGGCGTGGCGGCGCTGGACCTCTCGAGCGGCACGAACGAGCATCCCGATCTTTCGCGTTTCTGCATCCAGCCGCCGTCCGTACCGCGGGGGTACCTGGCGCGCCATGCGGGTCCCGTCAAAGCGGCGGTGGATATTCCGGTGATCCTGGCCGGCCGCATCATCGAACCCGGGGATGTCGAGACGCTGCTCGCCGCGGGGGCGTGCGACTACGTGGCCCTCGGTCGCGCATTGCTTGCGGATGCCTACTGGGTGCGCAAGGCCACGGGCGAATTCTCTACGCCCATCAGGCCGTGCATCTCGTGCAATGTCTGCTTCGAGCGGCTGACAACGGAGCAGGACGTCGCCTGCCTGCAGAACCCGCTGGCGGGCAGCCGCTTCGAGGCGATCGAAAGCGCCGAGCCTCAGGTGGCGAAAGAGGCACTGCCGCACCAGCCCAGACGCGTCCTAGTGATCGGCGCCGGCGTCGCCGGCGTCGAGGCGGCGCGTCATCTCGCGGCCCAGGGACACAGCGTCGAGGTTTGGGAACGACGGCAGCAGCCCGGCGGCCAACTCGTCCTGGCCCTTGTGCCTCCACACAAGGAAGAAGTCCGCGGTGTCTGGAGCTATCGCTGGCAGCAGCTGCAGAACCTTGGGGTGCCGGTTCGGTTGGGCGTCAGTCCGACCCCACAGGCCTTGCGGGAATTCGCCCCGGACCACGTGATCGTGGCCACAGGTGCGACGCCTGTCAGGCCTGCGCTGTTCGAGCAGACGGAAGTGCCCTGCCTTACTGCCTGGGAGGTGCTTGCAGAGCAGGGTCGCATCCCGCCTGGCGCGCGCGTGACCATCGTCGGCGGGGGGCTCGTGGGCGTGGAGACAGCCGAAGTCCTCGCGGGAAGGGGCTGCCACGTGACCGTCCTCGAGATGTTGCCGAAGATCGCGGCGAGCATGCCCCGTAACAACCGAGCCGACCTCCTGCTGCGGCTACGGGCGCAGGGGGTCGCGATGATTACGGACGCCAGGGTGGACAGGGTCGAGGGCAGCAGCCTGCAACTGACCGTCGAGGGGGAGCGGCGAACGCTCGACGGCGGCGACTTCCTCGTGCTGGCGATGGGGGTGCGGCCGGAACGCTCCGTCGTGCCTGTGCTCGAGGATCTCGGGATGTCCTATGTACTCGTCGGTGACTGCAACCAGCCGGGAGATTTTCTTACGGCGATCCGTGACGCCTGGCTGACAGCCATCGCGCTGCCGGCCCAAGGGGAGGAGGGCCCGGCGAGAGAGTCCAGGCGGCACTGAGTTCGAGCGCTCCGTCCATCGCCACTGTGTCACAGAGGAGGGAACCCGATTGCACGAGACCCTGCAACTAGCGGACCATGTCGCGAGCCTCAGGTTCGAGGACGTTCCGACGCCGCTCATCGAGGAACTCAAGGTCCTCACCCTGGACTATCTCGGCGTGGCCCTGCGGGGCTCCTTGACCGATTCCGCGCGCATCGTGGCGGGATTCCAGACGGAGTATGGCGCGGCCCGACCTGAAGCCACGATCATCGGCTCCGGCGCGCAGGTGAGCGCGCAGGCGGCGGCGTTCGCGAACGCGGTGGCAGCCCACAGCATCGAACTCGACGACGTCGACGACCTCGCGCTGTTCCATTTCAGCCCACCGGTGCTGTCGGCCGCGCTCGCGGCGACAGAGGCGGCGGGGCTCGGCGGCAAGGGATACCTCCTGGCCGCCGCCGCCGGCAGCGAAGTCATGGCGCGCGTCTCGAACGCGGCCAACCCGGCGATGCGCGACCGTGGCTTCCACAGTACCGCCACCTGTGGCGTGTTTGGCGCCGCCGCGGCGGCGGCACGCGTCGAAGGGCTTTCGCCAGAGCAGGTGGCCAGCACCTTTGGCATCGCCGGAGCGCACGCCGCCGGACTCATGGAGATGTACGGACCCTCGATGCAGAAGCGCATCAACCCCGGACCGGCGGCTCAGAACGGCGTCGTGGCGGCGCGCCTAGCGCGGCGCGGCTATACCGGTGCCGACACCATCTTCGAAGGTGAGAGGGGCGTCCTCAAGGCTTTCACAGGTGGGGGCGATCCGCGAGCACTCGTCGACCGCCTCGGTACGGAGTACCCCGTGCGGATCGAGTACAAGGCCTATGCCTGCGCAAGGCCGATCCACAACGCGGTCGACTGCGCGCTTGAGCTGCGGCGGCAGGTCGCAGGGCGGCTTGCGGAGATCCGGGAGCTGACGATCTACCGCCATCCGGCCTGGGCCCACTACCACCAGATTCGCAGCCCGCGCAGCCATCACGAGGCGCAGGTCAGCCTGAACCACGCCGTGGCGGTGGCTCTAGTGGAGGGCGCCGCCTTCCTCGACCAGTTCCAGGAAGAGTTCATTGCGCTCCCCGAGGTACAGCGTCTGTCTCGCATGCTGCAGTTCGAGGCCGATCCCGGCCTGTCCCGCGGCGTCTCCTGTAACCTTCGCGTCAAGCTGGATTCCGGCGAGTCGTTTGAGGCACAGGTGGACTACCCGAAGGGCTCCTTGCAGAATCCGATGACGCCGGAAGACCACTGGCGCAAGTTCCTTAGTCTCGCCGGAACCAGGTTTCCGACGTCCCGTCTCGACGCGATCCGGGACGCCGTCGCACACCTCGAGGACGTGGCCGGTATTGGGGAACTGACCGCCCTACTGGCCGACTGATCTTGCGCCGAACCCTCGAAGGAGGCGAGCACTTGGACTGGACGATCCGCCCGCTCTGGATTGGCACCTTGCACCGCAAGCGCTCGAGTTTCCTCTACGCCGGCGGGAGCTCGGACCCCCTCGATGTGCCGGTCACGGCGTTCCTGCTGGAGAAGGGCGACACGCGCGTCTTGGTGGACACGGGCTGTGACGACCCGCTCACAGCCTATGACGATCACCATCCGTTCGAGCGGCCGCCCGAGCAGCATCTCCTGGCCCGGCTCGACGCGCTCGGCGTCGACCCGAAGTCGATCGGTCTCGTGATCCTCAGTCACCTGCACTGGGACCACTCCTACGGCCTTGATCTTCTGCCCGAGGCGCGCTTCGTTGTGCAAGGGAGCGAACTTCGCTATGCTTCGGCACCGCTGCCCTGGCACGCCAGGAGCTACGACTCCTTCGTCGTGGGACGCACGCCGCCTTGGGCCAGGACGCCATGGGACGTGATCGACGGCGACCGCGAGCTGATGCCGGGTCTCGGTGTGCTTCTCTCGCCCGGTCATACGCCAGGCATGCAGACCGTGACAGTCCAGGCGGCCACGGGACTCTACGTCCTGCCAAGCGACAACGTCCCGCTCTATGAGAACTGGGAGGGCAGGCCGCCGACATGGCCGCACATTCCTGACACCCACCACTACAGCCTTGCCGACTATTATGAGACCTTCCTTCAACTGGAGCGTCTTGGTGGCCGGCTGCTACCGCCCCATGACTTCCGCATCTTTGACCGCGAGGTCTATCGTTAGCCGTTTGTCAAGGATCGGGGCCATGCGGCCCGGGCCTCAGCCGAACAGCTGAGAGGCCAGTGACCGAACGGCAAACGATCTCCGGCCGCCCGGATGCGGTGGCCGGTGCTCAAGGCCGCTAGCGGGCGGTGGAGCATATCGGCGCTGGGTGGTAAAAAGAAATTCGCAAACAGAAGGAGATGTATACAAGAATGCAGAAGTAGCCGGCAGAGGTGGAAGGCGGCAGGCCTGCCATGGCAGAGGGTGCCAGCGGAGCGCGGCTTCTTGGATGCGACGATGTGGCACCTGGAGGTGCACCGGGATGAACGCGTTGGTTGTGGCCGGCGGGGCAGGGGATATCGGCAAGGCGATCGCGCGGCGCTTTGCCCGTGAGGGGTGGCCGGTCAGCGTTTGGGATGTGAAGACCCCGACAGGGGCGGAGCCTGCGGTGCTGAGCCTCCTATGCGACATCACCGTCGAGGGGGACGTCGCGGCGGCACTCGCCGCAACGGAGGCGGAGCTCGGCCAGGTCGGCTGCCTAGTCAACGCGGCGGGGCTTGCGCAGTATGACGATTTTCTCGAGCTCCCGATCGACCGCTGGAATCGCATCATCGATGTCAACCTGGTCGGCGCCGCCACGACGACGCGGGCGGTGCTGCCAGGTATGCTCAGGCGCGGCGGCGGAACGGTGATCAACATTTGCTCCATCTGGTCCCGAACGGCGGGCGTGAAACGCAGTGCCTACATCGCTTCGAAGTGGGGGCTGCTAGGTCTGACGAAATCGCTGTCGGAGGAATTCCGCGGCGAGGGGATACAGTTCGCGGCGATCAGTCCTGGGCCTGTGTTGACGGAGATGACCAAGCCCTTCGTCAAGCCGGAGGAGGCGGCGACCTGGATGGAGCCGGAGACCGTGGCCGAGGCGGTCTGGTTCGCGGCATCACCGGCCGGCAGGGCCGCGGTGGTGGGCAGTGAGATCGAGCTGCTGGGCTGGGGTCGGCCGGCGGGGCTCAAAGGCTGAACCCCCCGGGCGGAGGCAGAAACGAGGAGGCTCATCGATGTGAGTGAGCGTTCAAGACGACTGAGGAGCCTGATCGAGGCACCGGAGATCCTCATCGCGCCGGGCGTGTTCGACGCCTTCAGCGCCCTGGTCTCCCAGCGTCGAGGCTACAAGGCGGCTCTCATCACCGGCGCTGGGGTGTCGGAAAGCCGCTACGGGTTCCCGGATGTCGGACTCATGGGTTTGCAGCAGAACCTTGACGCGGTCCGCATGTTGGCCCGCATCACCGACATGCCGCTGATCGCGGACGGAGACACGGGCTATGGCAACGCGGTCAACGTGTACCACGCCGTGCGGGACTTCGAGGAGGCCGGCGCGGCCGGCCTGATGCTCGAGGACCAGACCTGGCCCAAACGCTGCGGGCACATGGCCGGCAAGGAGGTCATTCCGGCCGAGGAGATGGTGGAGAAGATCCACGCCGCGGTCGAGGCGCGGCGCGACCCAGAGTTCGTGATCAAGGCCAGGACGGACGCCGCGGCCCCGCTCGGCATCGCCGAGGCGATCCGCCGCGCAAACCTTTACGGCGAAGCGGGAGCGAGTCTGCTCTTCGCCGACGCCCTGCTGTCGGAGGAGGACATCGCCACCTTCTGCCGCAACGTCGAGAAGCCGGTCGCGATCAACATGGGGTTCGGCATCCGATCCCGGAGAACCACGCCACTCGTGTCGCCCAAGCGCCTTCAGGAACTCGGCGCCGCCGTGGTGGAGTATCCTCGCATGCTGACGGCGGCCTCCATCCAAGGCATGATCAACGCCTTCCAGGCCTTCGAGACAACCGTCCAGGCCGACGCCGTGCCGGACCGCGGGGATCTCGCGGTCTCGTTCGAGGAGATCAACGACCTTCTCGGCCTGCCAGGCATCTTCGACCTCGAACGGCGGTTCGTCGTCAAGGTCTGACCTGCTAGGCGAACGGGCGCAAGGGGGAGACGCGCACATGGAAGAGTTGCAGAGTGCGGTCGTGGTCGTCGGAGCGGGGCTGGCGGGCTTTACGGCTGCCCTCACGGCGGCCGAGCAGGGTGTCGAGGTGCTCCTGTGCGAGAAGCAGGACGAAGTGGGCGGCAGCACCGTGATGAGCGGCGGCTCGTTCTGCTTCACTGGTACCGACCTGCAAGCCGCCCAGGGGATCGAAGACTCGCCCGAGCTGCTGCGCGAGGATCTGATCGAGGTCGGGCAGCACCGCAACGACCTCAAGCTGGTCGATCGCTATGTGAGGGACAACCTTGCGGCCTACCATTGGCTCCGGGAGCGAGGCGTCGAGTTTGGACAGGTCCAGGCGGCCTCGGGACAGTCGGTGCCGCGGTCGCATCCGTCCAATCCCAGGCGGGTGATCGACCTTCTGCACGCCGCGGCGCGGCAGGTGCCGAACCTCACCGTGGTTACGGGCGTGACGGCCGATCGTCTCGTGCAAGACCACGAGACGGGCAGAGTCGTTGCCGTCCAGGCCCACCAGGGAGACCAGGAGTTCTCGCTCAGGGCCGAGCGCGGGGTTGTGCTGACGAGCGGCGGCTTCTGCCAGAACAAGGAAATGATTGCGGCGTTCGCGCCCGGCAAGGAGCGTGCGCTGCGCCTCGGTGGCCTCGGCAACTACGGTGATGGTATCAGGATGGCCTGGCAGCTTGGCGCTGGGCTTAGGGATATGCCCTACGTGAAGGGAACCTTCGGGAATCACCCGCAGGCGCAGTCCGGCCATCACACCGCCTGCATGGCGGTCTACAAGGGTGCCATCGCCGTCAACAAGCAGGGCCGCCGGTTCGTCGACGAATCGCTTGACTACAAGCTGCTTGGCGATGCCTGCCTCGAACAGGAGGACGCCCTCGGCTTTCAGATCTTCGACGAGGCCGTGATGCGTCAGAGCGTGCCGGGCTATCCCATGTTCGACTTCCGTCGGCGCATTACCGAGGGTCGGCTGATCACGGCGCCCAGCCTAGAGGAACTCGCCGGTAAGATCGGGATCGACCCCGGAAGGCTAAAAGAGACGGTGGCGAGCTACAACGAGATAGTCCGCGAGGGTCTCGACGATCCCATCGGGCGAAAGCATCTCACCCATCGGTTCGGGTCCCTCGTCAGATTGGAGGAACCGCCGTTCTATGCCTATCCGTCCACGTCGGCCATCATCGCCACCTATGCGGGCATCACGGTCGACGATGACGCGAGGGTCCTCGACATCTTCGGGGATCCGATCCCGGGCCTCTATGCCGCTGGCGAGGTCATGGGCGGGTTCCATGGCGCCGCATACATGACGGGCACGTCGCTGGGCAAGGCGACGGTCTTCGGCCGCATCGCCGGCCGAAGGGCCGCGCAGGCCATCGCGTAGCCCGTTTTGTCGTGTTCCCGGCCTCTGGCCGGCCCAAGGCCTTTAGGGGGGTGAAGCAGTACGTCGGCTTCCAGGTCTGCGCGGTTTCCGGATGGAGACGGAATGTAGCGGGGGAGGTAACCGTATGGCTCGCAAGTTTCGTACCGGAGTAGGGGTGTCCGCCGCCCTGGTGTTCGCGGCATCGACAGCGCTCATGGCGCTTCCGACCGCTAGTGCCGCTGTGCCCAAGTATCCGACCCGGCCGATCGAGATCATCGTCCCGTACGCCGCGGGTGGCGGCGTGGATCAGACGGCGAGGGCACTGGCGCCGATTCTGCAGCAGGAGCTCAAGGTGCCTGTCATCGTCTCGGACATCCCAGGTGCCGGTAGCATCACCGGCACGAGCGTCGCGTCGGACTCTGTGGCCGACGGCTACACCCTGTTCTTCGACTCGCCGGGCATTATCGACGCGCCCTGGATCGAGAAGGGGGTACCGTTTGGACCGCAGAGCTTCAAGTATGTCGGCCAGATCACGTACATTCCCAACTACCTGGACGTCCCCGTGACGAGCCCGTTCAAGACCTTGAAGCAACTGGTCGCCTACGCCCGCAAGCACCCCAACAAGCTGAAGGCTCCGTTCACGGCCGGCTGGCCCAGCACGGACGTGATGGGTGCGGAGTTCGCGTACGACGCGCACCTCAAGTTCACGACCGTGAGCGGCTTTACCGGCGGACCAGCCGAGCTGCTGTCCGCGCTCGCCGGTCGCACGAGCTTCAGCTACAACAACACAGGTGAAGTCCTGTCGGACGTTCGGGCCGGCAAGGTACGCATCCTGGCGACGTCTGCGCCGAAGCGGTCACCTATTTTCCCCAAAGTTCCCACGTTCGAGCAGCAGGGCTACCCGGTCGCGGTCGGCGTGTGGCAGGGCCTCGCAGCTCCGGCCAAGACGCCGCAGTACGTGATGAACGTGCTCGACAAGGCCCTGGCCGAGGCCGCCAAGTCGCCGGAGCTCAAGGCCAACTTCGCAAAGATCGGCATCACCGTCGACTACCTGAACTCCGTGCAGACGACCAAGCTGATCTACAGCGAGTACAAGTCGGACGGCCAACTCTTCAAGAGGCTGGGCGTAGCCAAGTAGGATCACGGCCCGTGAGCCTTCGGCCGCGCGATGGGCCGGGGAACCGGGCTTGGGACCACCCGAGCCGACGCGGGCAGGGGAACCCCTGCCCGTCGGCCCGGGATCCAAATGAGCGACGAGGCTGCAGGGTGGAGGACGCGGCCCCTTGGTGTTGCGTGCCTTCTCCCCGCTTCGACCCTGGGTGAAGAGGGGGTATCGGGGTGACGAGACTCGGGGAGAAGGTCGGCTACGCCGCCATGATCCTGGCTGCTGCCGTCCTGATCTACGTGAGCCGCTCGTACGCCTTGCAGGACGGGGCCTATCCCCACATCGTGCTCACGCTTCTCGCCATCTTGGCCGCCGTCGGGCTCTACCAATCGTTCAGGGCCAGCCGGCAGGACCAGGAGCGGGAGGAGGCGGCTACGCAGCCCGAGCCTGAGCGCGGCGCCATGTGGCCGGTCGTGATCTATATCGGGCTCACCATGCTGTTCATTCTCTCGTGGAATTGGATCGGCACCCTGCCGGCGGTGTTCATCTTCTCGGCGATCCTCGTGGTCTTGAACGGCGAACGCCGCATCTGGATGATCATCGCGCTGCCGGTCGTGTTGACGGCGGTCCTGTATGTGGTGTTTCAGTCCATCCTCTACTTGCCTTTGCCGAGAGGGTTCTTCTTGAGATGAGGGAGATTCGGTGACTCACCTGATCCTGCAAGGCTTCGCGGCAAGCCTTACACCGCTGAACATCGGCTTGATGGCGCTCGGCGTCGTGATCGGCATCGTGTTCGCATCGCTCCCGGGACTCACGGGAGCCGCAGCCATGACGATGCTCCTGCCGCTCTCCTACGGCATGCCGGCCGTCTCGGCGGTGCTGCTCCTGATCGCGATCTGGAACGCCGCCGTCTGGGCCGGCGCCGTCCCCGCCGTCGTGATGAACATCCCCGGCACATCCGCGGCAGCGGCGACGCTGCTGGACGGCCATCCGCTCGCCATGCAGGGCCACGCCCAGCGGGCGATCCGAACGTCCATCATCGGCGCGTTCGTGGGCAGCATCGCGGCGGCGATCGCGCTCCTCTTCGTCGCGCCACTGATCGGCAACGTCGTGATCTATCTGGGCCCGGCGGAGATCTTCGCCTTTGCTTCGTTCGGCCTCACGCTGGTGGTCTCGATCACGCGGGGCACGCTCGCGAAGAGCATCATCTCCGTGCTGATCGGTCTTTTCATCGGGACGGTCGGCTTCGCTCCTTCCGGGTTCCCGCGCTTCGCCTTCACCCCGAACCTCCTGAGCGGAATTTCGCTGATTCCTGCCCTGATCGGGCTGTTCACCTTCCCGGAGCTGATCAATCTGATCCGGAACAGGCGCCCGCGCATCGTGCAGGTCGAGCCGAGCCGGGAACGGGACCTCTTTCTGTTCCGCGCCCAGGACTGGTCCCGGCATTGGTTCAACTTCGTCCGCTCCGCCGTCATCGGGGTGTTCATGGGCATCCACCCCGGCGCGGGGCCAACCATCTCGAGCTTCATCACGTACAACGAAGCCCGTCGTGTCAACAAGTCTGACCCGCCGTTCGGCGAGGGGAACATTGACGGAGTCATCGCCTCGGACACCGGGGCGAACGCGGCCGTGCTCTCGGGCCTCATCCCGGCCTTCACGCTGGGCATCCCCGGCAGCGTCGATACGGTGATTATCATCGCCGCCCTGACGCTGCACGGGCTGCAGCCTGGGCCGACGCTGTTCATGCAGCACGCGCCGTTCGTCTACACGATTTTCGCTGGCGCATTCGTCGCCAACATCCTGATGCTGGTGATCGGTCTCTTCGCCGCGCGATGGACGGCCAAGCTCGCGCTCGTGCCGACGCGCTTCCTGCTGCCGATCGTGACCGTCGTGGCCCTGGTCGGGGCGTTCGCCGTGAACAACAACTGGTTCGACGTGTTGACGGCCCTGCTCGCGGGACTGCTCGGCTACGGGCTGAGGTCCATGGGCATTAGCACGGTGCCGCTTCTGCTCGGCCTGATCCTAGGACCGATCTTGGAAACCAACCTCTACCAGGCCCTGCAGGTCTATGGCTCGCTCTGGTCGGCCATCTTCACGCGGCCGATCGCGCTCGCCTTCCTGCTGCTCTCGGTCGCGAGCCTTGTCCACGCCCTGATTACCAGGCGTCATCACAAGGCCGGTAGCGACGTGGTCTAGCGGCCGCCTTTCTGGGCGGCCAGAGATAACGAAGTGGAGGGTCACGTCATGCGTCTTTGGTACCAGAGCTTCGCCCGAGCCACGGAGTTCGGCCCCTACGCTGAGACCTTGCGGGCGACGATACGGAGCGCCATCGATCCGGGGACGGAGATCGAGGTCCACGGCATCGAGCGCGGCGGCGGCGTCGCCGACGACTACCGCTACATCCAGTACCTCGACACCTCGGAGGTGATCGAGAACGCCGTACGAGCCGAGCGCGAGGGATTCGACGCCTTCCTGCTCGGCAACATCGCCGATCCCGGCCTGCACGAAATCCGCGAGCTCGTCCGAATCCCAGCCCTTGGCCTCTGCGAGACGAGTCTTCATCTCGCCTGCATGATGGGCCGGCGCTACGGCATGATCACGATCAACCCCAAATTCGCCACCCGCATCCTCGAGAACATCCGCTACTACGGCCTCACGGAACAGCTCGCATCGGTCCAGCGCATGAGCATTCCCAAGATCACCTCGCTCGGCGACGGGTTCGAGCCCGGACCGGCGCAGGACGCCATCGTCGCGCAGTTCACCGACGCAGGGCGCAGGTGCATCGCCGATGGGGCGGAGGTGCTGATCGCGGCCGGTGGCGTCGTGATGCAACTTCTAAGCCGCAACGGCATCCGCGACATCGACGGCGCGCCGATCCTGGACGGGGTGCCGGCCCTGATCAAGATGGGCGAGATGGCCGTGAAGCTGCAGGGCATCCTGGGTACCTTCACGAGCAAGGCGCTGACCTACGCGCCCCCGACGGGAGGCGTGCTCGAGGAGGTCCGCCGCTTCTACGGCGACGAGATCTACCGCTGAGATCACGGCAGGACATTCCGGCTCCTCGGAGGTCAGAGCAATGAAACTTTGGCACCAGAGCTTCACAGTGCTCGACAGCGTGCCGGCCTATCGGGCGGTGCTCGAGCGGGAGTTCCGTCGCCTCGCCGCTCCCGGAACGGAAGTGGCGATGCACGGCATGGACCCGGGCACCTACCTCACCGCCTACCCCGGCGAAGACATCCGCTACGTCTACGTGCAGGGCCTGCACGCGCAGCAGATCCTGCGCAACGTCCGCCAGGCTGAGCGTGAAGGCTACGACGGCTTCATGATCAGCACCCTGCCGGACGCGGGGCTCGTCGAGGCGCGCACCCTCGTGGATATTCCGGTGGTCGGCTACGGGCAGTCCAGCATGCAGGTGGCCGCCATGTCCGGCT
This sequence comes from Bacillota bacterium, assembly GCA_021810725.1. Lineage (GTDB taxonomy): Bacteria > Bacillota > Sulfobacillia > JAJZYS01 > JAJYTV01 > JAJZQO01. The sequence continues at coordinate 12,400 of JAJZIE010000019.1, forward strand.
ATCGCTTCGCCATCGTCTGCATGATCAAGGAACTCGTGCCTCTCTACGACGCGAACGTCCGGCGCTACGGGCTTGGCGGCCAGTTCGTCGGTGCCCACTGGCTCGGCATGGAGTTCGCCGAGGTCTCCAAGGGCTTCGACCAGCCAGGTCCTGTGGTGGAGCGACTCGAGGCAAAGGTTCGAGAGCTCGCGCAACTGGGGGTCGAGGTGGTGATCCCGGGCGAAGCCGTGCTGAACGCAGTAATCCAGGAGGCGGACCTCAGGCGTATTGGCGATGTGCCGATCGTGGACGGCCTAGCCGCCACGCTAAAGACGGCAGAGATGATGGTTGGACTGCAGCAGCTGACGGGGCTCCGCCACGCGCGGGTCAGCTACTTCTCGAAGCGTCCACCGGAAGGCCGATTGGCAGAACTCGACCGCGCCTACGACTGGCCGCGTTCGGCGGCACCCTGAGGAGGATGGCCATGCATCCGAAGGTGGGATTCATCGGCCTGGGCGAGGTCGGCTCTTCCTACGCCGGGGCGCTCATGGCGGGCGGCCTTCCCCAGGGGCAGGTGCGCGCCCTCTACCTCGGCGGGCGCCCGGGGGCGGACCCGGCCCGCGCCTCCGACCGAGCCCGGCAGGCGGGCGTCGCTTTCTACGAGGATCCCGCCGCCTTCGCGGCGGGTCTCGACCTTGTCGTGAGTGCCGTGAGCCCCCAAGGCGCGCAGGAGGTCGCCGCGACGATCGCGGGATTCCTTGCCGGGCCGCAGCTGTTCCTCGATGTGAACTCGGTCGGCCCCAAGACGAAGGCCACCGTCGCGCAGACGCTCGAGGCGCGGGGTGTACGCACGGCGGACGGCGCGATCATGGGCGCACCTGCCTCGTCCGGCCGCATCACCCTGACGTTGTCCGGGCCCTGCGCGGCCGAGGCGGCCGGAATGCTGGCGCCGTATGGCGCCCAAGTGGACGTGGTGGGAGATCGAGTCGGCATGGCGGCGACCCTGAAGATGACCAGAAGTGTCGTCATGAAAGGGTTCGCGATGCTGCTCATCGAGGCGCTCTGCGCCGCTCGGAAGGCCGGGGTGGAGGAGCAGGTGCTGCGCGGTATCGATGCGTCGATCCACCAGAGGGACTTTGACAACCTGGTGCAGCGCTTCGTCTGCGGCAGCCTCCAGCACGCGGGACGACGCGCGGGTGAGATGGAGGAGGTCGAGGCGTTCCTTGAGGAGCTCGGGGTGCCGGCGGAAATGACGCGGGCGACCAAGGGCCGCCTGGGTTACCTGGCCTCGCGCGACCCGGCCTGGCACGAGAGGCCGTTCGACCGCGTCGATCTCGCGCTCGACGCTCTCCTGGCCGATGCGGATGGAGGGAGCGGGAATGCCGGCTGAGGCGACTCTGACGGGGGCCATCGACCTTCACCTGCACCTCGGTCCAGACCCGTACGTGTCGCGTTTCTACGACGTAGAGGAGGCTGCGGCGCAGGCGGAGCGGCACGGCATGGGCGGTTTCGTCTTCAAGAGCCACAGTTTCGGCACGGCACCACTGGCGCAGGTGGTGGCGCAGAGGCACCCGACGCTCGTCATCGCCGGCGGCATCACGCTCGATCCGCCGAACGGCGGCCTCAATCCGAGAGCCGTCGACGTCGCTGCACGACTCGGCGGGAAAGTGGTCTGGATGCCGACCTCCGGACACTTGCGGGTCACGCGGGAGGACGATCCGGCGAAGCTCCTGCCGGGCATGCCGGAGATCCTCGAGCTGATCCGCGACCACGACATGATCCTCGCGACGGGGCACCTGCCCGCCACCGAACTCATGCCGCTGGTGCGGCACGCCACAGCCATCGGGGTCCGCAAGGTGGTGGTGACGCACGCCATGAACCGGCGCGTAGGGCCGGACCTCCCGCTGGAGGCCCAGCGGACGCTCGCCGGACTCGGCGCTTGGATCGAGCACTGTGCCACGGTACTGGCGGAGCCGAAGGCTGTCGCGGAGCTGGATCTCGTGGCCGCCATCCGCGGCGTCGGCGAGAAGCAGATCGTGCTGTCGAGCGATCTTGGTCGCCAGGATCACGGCGATCCCATCGAGGGCTTTGCGGCGTTCCTGCGCCGCCTCGCCGTCGCAGGCATCGCGCACGCGGCCATCCGCCGCATGGCCTGCGAAACGCCGAGACGCCTGCTCGAAGCGTAGTTCCCAACCTTGCAGACAGGTGAGAGAGACATGTCGACGCCCAGGACGCTTCTGAACGTGCCCCCGCAGGCGCTTGCCCTGCTCGCCACGGGCATCATGGCCCAGATGGGCGCCGCACTCGTCCAGCAGGGCGTCGCCATCATCTCCCTGCGCATCCGGGCCAACATGAACCTGGACCTCAGCCAGATGGGTCTCCTGTCCTCGGCGACCCTCGCCGGCGTCTTCGTTGGGATGCTCGTCGCCGGCCGGCTGGTGGATCGTCGCGGTCCCCGCTGGCTGCTGACGCGAGGCGTGGCCGTGATGGCCGTGTTCGTCGTTCTGGCCGGGCTGATTAGATCCTACGTACCGCTCCTCGCCGTGCTGTTCGCGATTGGCGTCACATCCGCCGCAGTGCCGCTCTCGAGTTCCCGCTCGATCTTCGAAGGCTTCCGCCATTCGGCGCGCGGCCTGGTGATGTCGCTTCGCCAGACGGGTGTGCCTATCGGCGGCATCCTGGCTGCACTCCTCCTACCCTTTGCGCTCACCCGCCTGCCGCTGCGCCTGGTCTGGGTGGGCCTAGCGCTGGTGCTGGTCCTGACGAGCGCAGTCTTCTTCTTCCAGCTGCCTCGCAAGTGGCAGTCCCGAGCCGCGGGAGGGCAGGCGCTCAGTGGGATCCTGCCTGCCATCTGGCCGACTCTGCTGAGCTGGATGCTCGTGTCGGGCCAGTACACCGTGATCGCCTACATCATTCCGGATCTGCACGCGAACCTTGGCTGGACGACGGCGCTGGGTGGGCTAGGTCTGGCGGTGGCCCAGGTGGGCGGAATCACCGGGCGCCTGATGGCGGGCACCTTGACCGATTTCGCCGGTGGCCGGAGGGCACCTGTCCTGATCGCCCTCGCGTTCCTGGCCAGCCTCGCCAGCGCCGGCGTTGCGCTCCTGCCGCACGGCATCGGCGTCATCCCGGTACTTGTCGTGCTCTTCCTGCTGGGGCTGGGCACGATCGGCTGGTCTTCGACGACCAATCTCTGGGCGGCTGAATGCGTGCCACTGGCCCGTTCCGGCGAGGCCATGAGCTGGCCGTCAGCAGCTTCGTTCCTCGGTTCCGCGCTTTATCCACCCCTCTTCGGCCATGTCATCGACCTGACGCACCGCTTCAGCGACGCGTGGTTTGCGCTCGCCCTCTGGCTGGGCCTCGCGGGTCTGATCGTGGCGTGGCTGGTCGCGACGAAGCGGGATCTGCCGCGCCTGGGCGAGGCGGCCGCACCGCTGCCCGGCTAGGCTGGGCGGATCACGAACCGACGAAAGGAGACCACGCCCATGGGCATGACGATCACCGAGAAGATCTTGGCGAGACGTTCCGGACACGAGCACGTGCAGCCGGGAGACCTCGTCGTGGTCGATGTGGACCTGGCCAGCATCGATGACGTCCAGTTCTCGATCTTCGCCGAAACGTTCGATCGCCTGGGTGGCAAGCCATGGGATCCAGAACGCGCGATCGCCATCTCGGACCATTACATGCCGCCCTCGGGGCTGGACGAGGCGGAGATTGTGCGCGGGCTCGTGGCGTTCTCCAGAGAGCATGGTCTTCGGACGGTGACGGACTACGGCATCAAGCACCAGTTCTTTCTCGACAGCGGCCTGCTCGGCGCCGGGGACATCCTGGTTGCGACCGACTCCCACACCAACACGTCCGGTGCGATCGGCGCACTGGCCGTGGCGCTTGGGCCGACGGACGTTGCAGCTGTCTTCGCGACCGGCAGGACCTGGATGCGCGTGCCGCCCACCATCCGCTTCGAGATCGATGGGGAGCTGCCGCCGGCGGTCATGGCGATGGACGTCGGTCTCAGGCTTCTGGGGGAGCACGGACGGCACGCCGCGACCTACAAGGCGATCGAGTGGGCGGGAACGACGATCAGGGGCATGGGGATTCCGGGTCGCATGACGCTCTGCAATCTTTCGACCGAATTCGGGGCCAAAAACGGCATTGTCGCCGTGGACGAGGTGACGCGCAACTACCACGCCGCCCACGGCAAGCCGTGCGCTGAACTCGAGAGCGACCCTGACGCCGGCTTCGAGGCCGTGCACCACTACGATGCGGGCAACTTCGAACCTGTCGTGTCGACCCCGCCCAATCCGGCGAACGTCCACCCCCTTGGGGAGGTGCGCGGCATCCGCATCGACCAGGCCTACCTGGGCAGCTGCACCCACGGCACGATCGAGGATCTCAGGGTGGCCGCCGAGGTGCTGCGTGGGCGACGCATCCACCGGGACGTGCGCCTTCTCGTAACTCCCGCCACCGTGCGGGAGTACCGTCAGGCGTTGGCGGAGGGGCTGATGGAGGTGTTCACCGACGCCGGGGCCGTGGTGTGCTCGCCGGGCTGCGGCTCCTGTCCCGGCATCCACGAGGGAACGCTCGCCCGGGGCGACGTGCGGATCTCGACGCAGAACCGCAACTTTCGCGGGAGATCTGGCCACCCGGATTCGCAGGTCTATCTTGCGTCACCGGCGACGGTCGCGGCTTCCGCGATTGCTGGGGAGATCCGCGCGGCGGGGGAGGTGTAGAGCATGCAGACAATCCGCGTAGGAATGGCATGGACTTTCGGCGATGACGTGGACACGGACGCCATCATTCCGTCGATGTACCTGGTCGACCGCGACCCTTCGGTCTGG
>JAJZIE010000304.1 GCA_021810725.1 Bacillota bacterium
CGGCAGCGGGAACTCCCAGTTCGGGCGCCTCGGCTGCCAGACCTCGTCGGTCGGATGAAGGAGCGCGGCGGCGCGCAAGGTCGCGGCGAGAGGCTCCTCGAGGCCATCGAGCAGCCGGGCGACGAAAGCGAGCAGCGTGGGATCCTCGTCGCGCAGCTCATCGCGCAGAATGCCGACGAGTTCCGCCGTGACGCGGGCGTCCTCCCCCGCGCGGTGATGGCGGAACTCGAGGCCGTAGCGCGCGGCGGCGGCGGCGAGCCCGTGGCTCTGCACGTCCGGGTGCGAGATGCGGAAAAGCTCGAGGCTGTCGAGGACAGGGTGCGCCCTGTCCCAGCCGCTGGCGACCAGGAAGCCGATGTCGAAGGGCGCGTTGTGGGCGACGACGAGGTCCTCGCCGACGAACGCGCGCAGATCCGCGAGCGCCTGCCGCACCTTGGGCTGCCCGCGAACCATCTGCTCGTCGATCCCTGTCAGCTGGCGGATGAAGGGCGGGATCGGGCGTCCGGGATCGACCAGTGTCGACCACTCGTCGGTCACCTTGCCATTCGAGTAGCGGGCGGCGCCGATCTCCATGATCGCATCCTGGCTAGCGCTGGAGCCTGTCGTCTCGAGATCTACGGCGACAAACGGGCAGTCAAGCCAGGTGGTCGCATCGGTTGATGTAATGGGTTACCACCCTCCCGTCCGGGGCGACGTCGAGCAAAGAGATGCTGGCGTTGTCGATCACGAAGCGCGTTCTCGGCCAGCTGTCGAGTCCCAGAAGAGCCATCAGCCCCGCGACGATCGTGCCGCCGTGGCAGACCACCGCGACGGCTCCCTCCTCCTTCGCCGCGATCTCGCGCAGGGCCGATTCGGCGCGCGCGGTCAGCTCGATGAAGCTCTCGCCACCGGGCGGCCGGGCAGAGCGGGGATCGGCGCGCAGATCCGCCTCGGCCCCGGCGTAGGCCAAGGCCGCCTCTTCGCGGCGCATACCCTGATACTGGCCCCAGTTGCGCTCCTTGAGGCGCGGGTCGAGCTGAAGCGGCAGACCGTGCCCTGCGGCGATCGCCGAGGCGGTCTCCACCGCACGCTGCATGGGGCTCGCGTAGACCGTGCGCAGAGGCACGGCTTCGAGCGCCTTGGCGAGGGCGCCGGCCTGACGGCGTCCCTCCTCGTCCAAAGGTACGTCCAGGTCCCCCTGGATACGCCAGAGTCGGTTCCACTCGGTGCGGCCATGCCGGATCAGGTAGAGTGAAGGCAAGATGTCTCCTCCATCGTCTTCGAGTTCCGGGAGAAGGAGTGGTTTCGGTGCGGCTCAAGGCAGTGGCGACGGCCCAGGGGCTCTACCCTTCCGCGGCCAGGGGACTGCCGGTGGTGGCGATCGACACCCTGCGCGCCGCCACCACGGCGGCGGCCGCGCTGGCGGCAGGCGCCCTGGCGGTGCGACCGGTCGCGGGCGTCGACGAGGCGTTCGCCCTGCGCGATCGACGGCCGGGCGCGGTGCTGGGTGGCGAACGCGGCATGCGCCCCATCCCGGGCTTCGACGCCGGCAACTCGCCGCGCGACTACCAGCGCCGCCTGGTGCGCGGGCGCGAGGTCATCCTCACGACCACGAACGGCACGCTGGCCCTTAGCCGCGCTCGCTCCGCCAGGTCGCTCGCGTTCGCCGCGCTGACGACGGCGCCTTTGGCCGCGGCTTGGCTGCTCGGGCAGGACGCCGCGGAGGCCCTGATCGTGATGAGCGGTACCGATGGCCACTTCTCCTACGAGGATGCGCTGACCGCGGGCGCGATCGCGGCGTTCCTGCCGGAGGCTGACCTCGACGACCTGATGCTGACGGCTCGTGCCGCCTACGAGGCGCGACGCCGCGGCCTTGGCGCCGCGCTGCGGGCGACTCCCCACGGCGTGCGCCTGATCGAAGCCGGGTTCGAGGCGGACATCGCGATCGCGGCAAGGCTTGGCCGCAGCCGCGTCCTACCTGTCCGCGACGGGCACGACAAGGGAAGGCTCATGCCCTGGCGTCATTCGTAACCCCTTTCCCGCTATCCCGCCGCGATTCCTGCCGAGGGGCAGCTTGGCCTCCGGCCGCGCGGAGCGGCGGGAACGCGGGTCTACCTTGACCAAGTGGCCCTTGCGGTCACGTTCCCAGGCTGACGGCGACGCCGGCGGATCAGGCCGTGCGCAGCTTCGTCCCGTACTTCGGATCGAGCGCCATCTGTAGCCCCCTGCAGATCGTCTGCTCGGGATCCGCGTCAAGGTGCAGCGGCAGGTCGAGTCGGTCCTGCAGCATGTCGGCCAAGGCGCCGAGGCGGGCCCCGCCACCAGTCAGGAAGACGCCGTGGTCCGCGAGGTCGGCCACGAGTTCCGGCGAGACGTCGCGCAGCAGTTCGCGCACCGCGTGGGCGATCTGGTCGGCGAGAAGGGCGACCGAAGGCAGCACCTCGTCGCGCGCGAGCGTCACGGACTGCGGTAGCCCCGTGACGAGGTCGCGCCCGTTGGCCGTCGCGCGGTCCGCGCCGTCGCCGAGCAGCGCGTGCTTGACCGCCTGCGCGGTCGCCTCGCCCACCATGAGGTTGTAGCGGTCGCGCATCAGACGGGCGATGGACTCGTCGATGTGGTCTCCGGCCATCTCGACCTTGTGGTGCGCGACCGAGTGGCCGAGCGAGAGCAGGTCGATGCGGGTGCAACTCGCGCCCACGTCGACGAGCAGGCTGCCCATCGGCTGAAAGAGCGGCAGTTCAAGCCCCAGGGCCTTGCACGCGGAAAGCGAGCAGAAGCGCACGCGGGCGGCGCCCGCGTGCTGGGCGAGGACGCCGAGCCCGCGCCGGTCGATGGCGCTGGCGCCGGCACCCATGGCGATCCAGATCTCCGGCCGGCGGAAGCCATGTCCGCCGACACGAGCCAGAAGATTCTTGAGCAGAGCCTCGGCGAGCTTCTGCGAGCGGACACCGCCGCGCGTAAACGGCCGCTCCGCCTCGAGCCCGTCCGGAGTGCGGCCCAGCATGCGCAGGGCCTGCTCGCCCACCG
>JAJZIE010000020.1 GCA_021810725.1 Bacillota bacterium
TCGAGCCGCGCGAGACGCCCACGGGGGCCTAGCTCTATCTGCGACGCGGGGTGCCGGGTCGCGGGGCGGGCGAGATCATGGCCGAGGCGGTCGCGGAGGCAGGGCGCTCGCTCCACTTCCCGCGCACCATGCGCTGGGCCAAGGACGCGCCGCGCCTGCCGCGTCCGCTCGGGTGGCTGCTTGCCCTGCTCGACGGGGAGGTGCTGCCCGTCGCGATCGGTCCCATCGCGGCCGGCCGCGTCACGTACGGCCACCGCGTCCTGGCGCCGGGACCGCACGAGGTTCGCGGGACCAGCGACTACCTCGAGGTGCTGCGCCGCAGCTTTGTCGAGCCGGACCGCAACGTCAGGCGCGATCAGGTGGCGGCGATGGTGCGGGCGGCCGCCGCGGCCGAAGGGCTCCTGCCGGAGATGTCCCCGGAGCTCCTCGAGGAGGTCACAGACCTCTGCGAGTGGCCACAGGCCTTCGTGGGGACCTTCGCGGCGGAGTACCTCGACGTGCCGGATCCGGTGCTCGTCGCGACGATGGTGCACCATCAGCGCTTCTTCCCGCTGAGTACTCCGGAAGGCCGGCTCGCCGCGCGTTTCTGCGCCGTGCGCAACGGCGGCGACGAGGCCGTCGTGCGGCGCGGCAACGAGACGGTCCTGGCGGCGCGGCTCGCGGACGCCCTCTTCTTCTACCGCGAGGATCAGAAGACGGCCTTCGCCGAGCGGCGCCAGGAGCTCAGGGGCATCGCCTACGCACCGCGCCTTGGCAGCCTCTACGACCGCAGCGAGCGACTCGCGCGCCTCGCCCGGCGGCTCGGCGAGGCGGCGGGGCGGGGAGACCTCGCGCCGGTGCTGGAGAGGGCCGGCGCCCTTGCCCTCTCGGACCGCGCCACGGCGCTCGTGCGCGAACTGCCGGAGCTCGAGGGCACGATGGGCGGCGTCTACGCCCGCCTCGGCGGGGAGGACGACGCGGTGGCGAAGGCGATCGCGGCGCGTGTGCGGCCGCGCGGCGGCGACGACGAGCTGCCCGCGGATGAGGCGGGGCGCCTGCTGGCGCTCGCCGACCGCCTGGACCAGCTCGCCGGCTTCCTCGCGATCGGCAAGGGGCCGACGGGATCCCAGGACCCCTTCGGGCTCAGGCGCGCGGCGATCGGCGCGATCAGGCTCTGGGAAACCGTGCCGCGGCTCGCTCTCACCCCCGCTCTGCAGGCGGCCGCCGACGGTTATCGCGACCTGCTCGGCGAGAAGGCCGAAGAGGCGGCTGCGGCGGTGCCGCCCTTCCTCGCCGCGCGCCTCGCGGCCCGGGCCCAGGAAATCGGGCACGATCCGCGCATCGTGCAGGCGGTGCTGGCGAGCGGCATAGAGTATCCGTCGGAGGTCATGCCGCGGATCGAGGCCCTGCATGAGGCAGCGCAGGGCGAGGCCTGGACGCGGCTCGTCCAGGCGGCGCGCCGGGCGAAGAACCTTGCCCGGGAGGGCGACACCGACGGCGCCGAGGGTGCCGAGCGGGAGCTGCTGCGGGAGGTGGCGGCGCTCGAGGAGGAGGGCAGGGAACTGCTTTCCCGGCGCGACTACCTCGGCTACCTGAGGCGCGCGGCTGGGCTCTTCGAGCCGCTCGACCGCTTCTTCGCCGCGGTGATGGTGATGGCGGAGCAGGAGGACGTGCGCCTGCGCCGGCAGGCACTCCTGCACCGGGCGCACGTGGCGCTTTCACGGGTTGCGGAGATCGCCGCGCTGAGCGCGGGGGACTGAAGGAGGTGGCCGCTCTGACGGGGAATAGCGGCTCGGGCGGCGAGGCGGCGCTTGTGGTCGTCATCTCGGACGCGCTCGGGGAGACGGCGGAACTGGTGGCCCAGGCGGCCGCGAGCCAGTTTCCTGGGCATCCGATCGAGGTGCGGCGCTATCCGCACGTGACGACGGAAGGCGAGTTCCTGCAGGTGATGCAGGGACTGCAGCGCATGCCCTGCGCCGTCGTGTTCACGATCATCCTGCCGGAGCTGAGGGCGTCGATCGTCCGCCATTGCGAGGCCGCGGGCCTGCCGTACGCGGACGTGATGGGGCCGGTGCTGGACGGGCTGCAGGGCGCGCTTTCGGCCGCGCCCAGCCGCACGCCGGGCCTCGTGCACCAGCTCGACGCCCGCTACTTCCGCCGCGTCGAGGCGGTGGAGTTCGCGGTGCGCTACGACGACGGCAAGGATCCGGCCGGCATCCTGCGCGCCGATGTCGTGCTGCTCGGGGTCTCGCGCACGTCGAAGACACCGACGTCGATGTACCTCGCGCACCGCCAGATCAAGGTGGCGAACGTGCCGATCGTGCCGGAGGCGGATCTGCCCGACGAGCTCTACCAGATACCGCCGCGCAAGATCATCGGCCTGACGATCAACCCGGAGAACCTGCTGCAGATCCGCACCGAGCGCCTGAGGAGCCTCGGCCTCGGCGCCGGATCGCGTTACGCGGACCTCGGCCGCATTCTCGAGGAGCTCGAGCACGCGGACAGGGTCTACAAGCGCCTCGGCTGCACGGTGATCGACGTCTCGCAGCGTGCGGTCGAGGAGACCGCGAACTACATTCTCGACATTCTGGGGAGGGCCTGACAGTGACGGAGAAGCTCGTGTTCCGCTTCGAGGAGGGCTCGAAGGACGACCGCGCGCGTCTCGGCGGCAAGGGCGCGAACCTCGCGGAGATGACCAAGGTGGGACTGCCGGTCCCGCCAGGCTTCACGGTGTCCGCCCAGGCCTGCAACGTCTACAACTCGCTGGGCCAGAGCTTCCCCGAAGGCCTCGAGGACACGATCTGGCAGGAGGTCCAGGTGCTCGAGGAGCGGCTCGGCAAGCACTTCGGCGACGATGAGAACCCCTTGCTCGTCTCGGTGCGCTCCGGCGCCGCCGTTTCGATGCCCGGCATGATGGACACGATCCTCAACCTCGGCCTGAACCCGCGGACGACGGAGGCGCTCGGCCGCCGCGCCGGCCGGCGCTTCGCGCTGGACTGCCACCGCCGCTTCATCCAGATGTTCGGCAACGTCGTGCTGCACATGGACCACAGCGCCTTCGAGAAGATCCTCTCCGGCGTGCGCGAGCAGGCCGGGGTGGAGCATGACCACCAACTGGGCGAGGGCGACCTCGAGCAGGTCATCGCCCGTTACCTCGAGCTCGTCCAGCGCCAGACCGGCAGGGCCTTCCCCGAGGAGCCCAGGGAGCAGCTGATGCTCGCCGTGCGGGCCGTGTTCGACTCCTGGGAGAACCCGCGCGCCAAGGTCTACCGCAAGATCAACCAGATCCCCGACGATCTCGGCACCGCCGTCAACGTCCAGGCGATGGTCTTCGGCAACCTGAGCCCCAGCTCCGGCACCGGCGTGCTCTTCACGCGCAACCCCAACACCGGCGAGAAGGTGCTCTACGGCGAGTACCTGACGCAGGCGCAGGGCGAGGACGTCGTGGCGGGCATCCGCACGCCGAAGGAGATCGCGGTCCTCGCCGAGGACATCCCGGCCGCCTACGCCGAGGTGGAGCGCGTGGCGGACCTCCTGGAGAAGCATTACGGCGACATGCAGGACATCGAGTTCACGATCGAGGATGGCAAGCTCTACCTCCTGCAGACGCGCAGCGGCAAGCGCTCGGCGCGCGCCGCTGTCAAGGTGGCCGTGGACCTCGCGCACGAGGGCAGGATCGACAAGGCGGAGGCGATCCGCCGCGTGACGCCGGAGCAGATCGACCAGCTGCTGCACCGCGGCGTCGACCCCGCGGCCGCGAACGAGGTGCTGGCCAAGGGCCTGCCGGCCTCGCCGGGCGCCGCCACCGGTCGCATCACGTTCGACGCCGACACCGCCGAGGAACTGGGCCGCGTCGGCCATCGCGTGATCCTGGTGCGGCCCGAGACGGCGCCGGACGACATCCACGGCATCGTGCTGGCGCAGGGCGTCCTGACGTCCCGCGGCGGCATGACCTGCCACGCGGCCATCGTGGCGCGCGGCATGGGCAAGCCCTGCATCGTCGGCTGCGAGTCCCTCAGGATCGACCTGATGCGCAAGGAGCTGCAGGTGGCGGGACGTACCCTGCGCGAGGGCGACGTCGTCTCGATCGACGGCGCCACCGGCCGGGTCTTCCTGGGCGAGGTGGGCATGGTGGAGCCGCAGCTCGGCGGCGAGACGGCGGAACTCCTGCAGTGGGCCGACGAGATCCGCCGGCTCGGCGTCATGGCGAACGCGGACACGCCCGAGGACGCCGAGCGGGCGCGCGCCTTCGGCGCCGGCGGGGTCGGCCTCTGCCGCACCGAGCACATGTTCATGGCCCAGGACCGCCTGCCGGTGGTGCAGGAGATGATCCTCGCCGACACGGAGGAGGACCGCAGGGCGGCGCTGAGCCGCCTCCTGCCGATGCAGGAGGGCGACTTCTACGGCATTCTCAAGGCGATGCAGGGCCTGCCCGTGACGATCCGCCTGCTCGACCCGCCGCTGCACGAGTTCCTGCCCGACGTCGAGGAACTCGCCGTCGACATCGCCGTGATGCGCGCGAAGGACGAGCAGGGCAGCGAGGAATACCGGCGCAAGTCGGACCTGCTGCGCAAGGCTCGGGCGCTCTCGGAGTTCAACCCGATGCTCGGCTTCCGCGGCTGCCGCCTCGGCCTGATCTACCCGGAGATCTACGAGATGCAGGCCAGGGCCGTCTACCAGGCCGCGGCGCGCCTGCTCTCGGAGGGTGTCGACGCGAGGCCCGAGGTGATGATCCCGCTCGTCGGCGACCCGAAGGAGCTCGAGATCACGCGCAAGATGGTCGTGCAGGTGCACGACGAGGTGCAGCGCGAGACGGGTCGCGAGCTGCCGCTCAAGGTGGGCACGATGCTCGAGATCCCGCGGGCGTGCCTCCTCGCCTACGACATCGCGGAGCACGCCGACTTCTTCTCCTTCGGCACCAACGACCTGACCCAGACGACGTTCGGCTTCAGCCGCGACGACGCCGAGGCCAAGTTCCTCACCCGCTACCTCGAGGACAAGGTGCTGCCGCAGAACCCGTTCGCGGTGCTGGACCAGAGCGGTGTCGGCCAGCTCGTCGAGCTCGGCGTGGCGCGCGGCCGCTCGCGCAAGCCCGAGCTCAAGGTGGGCATCTGCGGCGAGCACGGCGGCGAGCCGCAGTCGATCGCGTTCTGCCACCGCGCGGGCCTCAACTACGTCTCCTGCTCGCCCTACCGCGTGCCTATCGCCAGGATCTCGGCAGCTCGCGCTGCCCTCGAGGACTGATGGCCGAGGCACAGAGCGGGGCCCTCGGGGCCTGGTATCTCGAGGCCTTCCCGGCCGTGCGCCAGGAGCTCGGCCTGCCCTTCGGGGGCTTCGGACCCCGGGACGCGGCGGAACGCGAGCGGCGGCGCGCGCAGGCCAGGGAATGGGCGGAGAGGATCGGCGAAGGGCCAGGCATGCGCCTGGCCCGCCGCGCCTTGCGACAGGCGGAAGACCTCGGGCCCGGGTCGATCGCGGAGGCTGTCCTGACGGCGCTCGTGCAGTCTGAGCTGAGGGACGAGGACCGCGAGGCGGTCTGGCGAGCGATCCCTGACGCGCTCGCCGGCGCCGTGGGGCCCGGCCAGGACCCGCGGGCCCTCGATCAGGCGGCGCGGGCGCCGGCGCTCGCGGCGGGCCTGCTGATCGCGATCGGCGCGAAGCCGGAGGAGAGCGACCAGGGCGAAGCGAAGGCGGAGGCCTTCATGGCGCTCGAGCATTACGTCCGCGCGCTCGACGCCGCGCGGCAGACGGCGTCGCCCGGGGACCCAATCGGTGCGCACGCCTTCCATGATCTGATGTGGGACGAGCTCGGCAGCTACGTCGTGCCGAAGGAGCTGGCGGAGGCGGCGCTGCTGCGCCTCGACGCGGAGCTGCTCGAGGTGGCGCGGCTCGGGCGGGAGATCGCGCCGGGCCGCGACATCGCCGAGATCATCGAGGACATGGGCGAGGACTGCCCGGAGGGGCCGCAGGAGCTCATGGCGGCCTACGAGGAGGCCCAGGCCGAAGTGCTCGGTGCGGTGGGCGGCGACTTCCCCGCGGTGCGGGGCCTGGAGTGGCGGCCGGGACCCGCGCACCTGCACGGCCTGCTGCCGCTCACGGCGTACGTGCCGGGAGACGCCCGCAGCCCCGGACGCATGCTGGTCTTCGCGGGGCAGGGACCGATGCAGGTCATGCACATGCGCAGCAGGCTCGTGCTGACGACCGCCCAGGGCGGGTCGCTAGGCAGCCATCTCCTGTTCTCCTCGGTTCCGGCGCAGGACCTCGTGAGCCGCATCATGCTGTCGCCGTACATCGCGCTCGGCTGGTCCCAGTATGCGGCGGGATACGCGGCGCAGCGCCTGGAGCGACCGAAGGTGCAGCTCCTGCAGGCACTCGATGCGGCGCAGCGGGCGGCCAGGGCGTTCGCCGACGTGGCCCTGCACGCCGGACTTGCGGACGAGCGGCGGATCCTCGACCTCCTGGGGAGGCCGCAGGGCTTGCCGGAGGAGTTCCGCCAGGCGGAACTCGCGGCCATCTGGCGCCAGCCGCTGCTCGGGGCGGCGCCCTTCTGGCTCGAGCAGGCGATCGGCGAGGAGGTGCGACGGCGCGTCGCGGGCGGCGAGAGCCCCGCAGCGGCGCATGGCCGCATCCTCCAGCGGGGAGGACTGCCGGAGGAGGTGGGGGCATGACGACGCCGCGCGAGCGGCAGGAGGGCATCGAGGAGCGCATCCTGGCGCCCTGGGCGGCGAAGTCCGCCCTGTCCGGGGGCAGGCGGCGGCCCGAGGAGCCAGACCCGGTGCGCACCGCCTTCCAGCGCGACCGCGACCGCATCATCCACGCCAAGGCCTTCCGGCGGCTCAAGGACAAGACGCAGGTCTTCATCGCCGCCGAGGGCGACCACTACCGCACGCGCCTGACGCACACGCTCGAGGTGGCCCAGATCGCGCGCACCCTCGCGCGGGCGCTCTCGCTCAACGAGGACCTCACCGAGGCGATCGCGCTCGCGCACGACATCGGCCACACGCCCTTCGGCCACGCCGGCGAGCGCGTGCTGGACGAACTGGTGCCGGGAGGTTTCCGCCACTACGAGCAGAGCCTGAGGGTCGTCGACGTGCTCGAGCGGCCAGGCGGCCTCAACCTGACGCAGGAGGTGCGCGACGGCATCGCGCAGCATACGGCGGCCGGCACGCCGTCGACGCTCGAGGCGAGGCTCGTGCACCTCGCGGACCGCATCGCCTACGTCAACCACGACATCGACGACGCGATGCGCGCGCAGATCCTCGGTCCGGAGGACCTGCCCGCGGGACCGATCGAGGTGCTGGGCCACCGCCACTCCGAGCGCATCGGCCGCCTCGTCGAGGCGGTGATCGCCGAGTCCGAGGGAAGGCCGGAGGTGGCGATGCGTCAGAGGGAGCGGGACGCCCTCGAGGAGCTGAGGCAGTTCCTCTTCCGCCGCGTCTACTTCGGCTCGCCGCCGAAGGTCGAGGAGAAGAAGGCGGAAGGGCTCCTGCGGGCCCTTTACATCCACTTCCGCGAACATCCGGAGCTGCTGCCGGAGGGCAGCGCCGACGGCGACGCCGGTGTGCGCGACTACTGCGCGGGCATGACGGACCACTTCGCCATCTCGGTCTACGCCCGGCACTTCCTGCCGAGGCCGTGGCGCGCCGAGGAGAACTGAGTGCGGCCGCATGGTCGGCTGCAGATGAGAACCATCCACGGGTCCGGTGGCTGCGGCAAGGCCGCACCCGCCGGACCCGTTCTTGCGGCCTTGGGGCCGGAGCCCCGCAGGCCGGCAAGCGGCGCTGGCCGGACGCGTGACAGCTCCGGGCGGCCGGTCTGGGCGGTCGTCATCGCATCCGCCGAGCTTGGCCACGGAAACGTCGAAGCGTTCGAGCCAGGAGGGACGAGTGGCCGCTGGCAGCGGCGGCCCGCCATGGCATGCTCAGGGACGTGGGCCCGGACCTGCCCTGGGAGGTTTCCTGCCGATGACTGACGCGACGCGAGCGGTTGAGCGCACGCAGGTGACCGTCTGCTCGCCCAACTGCTACGACCAGAACTGCCCCCTCGCCGTCACGGTGCGCGACGGCAAGATCACGGGCATCGCGAAGGTGTCCTTTCCCGACCGGCCCTACGTCGAGCGAATCTGCCTCAAGGGTCTCGCGCGCCGCGACTGGGTCTACGCCCCCGACCGGCTGCGCGAACCCCTGCGCCGCACCGGTCCGCGCGGCAGCGGCGAGTTCGAGCCGATCTCCTGGAGCGAGGCCCTGGACGCGGTGGCGGGCGCGATGCGAGACGGCATCGAGCGGCACGGACCGCGCTCCCTGGGGCTGCTCGGTTCCTTCGGCGCCGGCAATGCCCTGAGTCCCTGGCGCCGGCTCGCCTCGGCCCTGGGCGCCACCGTCATCCTGGGCGGCATCGACCAGGGCATCCCCTGGGCGGACCGCGCCATGCTCGGCGGCGCATCGGACCCGCCCTACGAGGGAGGCGAGGCGACGCGGCTGATCATCCTCTGGGGCAACAACATGGTCGAGACGGCGCCGGGCATGAGCCACTTCCTCTTTGAGGCGCGGGAGCGGGGCGCGAGGATCGTCGCGATCGACCCGCGCTTCTCGCCCACCGCGGCGCACGCCGACCTCTACATCCCGATCGAGCCGGGCAGCGACGCCGCGCTCGCCCTCTCGATGGCGCATGTCATCCTGCGGGAAGGCCTCGAGGACCGCGGCTACCTTGCGCGACACAGCGCCGCGCCCCTCCTGGTGCGCGAGGACGACGGGCGCTACCTGCGCCTGCCGGGAGACGCCGGCGAGACGTTCGCCGTCTTCGACCTGCGTTCGGGGCGCGTCGTCCCACCCGAGGAGGCGAGCGAGCCCGCGCTCGAGGGAACCTTCCCCTTCCAGGGCGTCGTCGTGCGCCCATCGCTCGAACTCCTGCGCCAGCGCGTCCAAGGCTTCGCCCCGTCCGCCGCGTCCGAGATCACGCGGGTGCCGGCCGAGACGATCGAACGCCTCGCCAGGGCCTACGCCACCGAGAAGCCAGCCGTCATCCGGCCCGGCTACGGCGTCGAGCGCTGGACGAACGGCGATCAGAGCGCGATGGCGATCTACACCCTGCCGATCCTCACCGGCAGCGTCGGCGTGCCGGGCGGCGGCGTCGGGCGTTCGACGTCTTCGTGGCCGGTGGAGCTGGGAGCGTGGCCGCCGCCGCCAGGGGAGGACCTGCGGGACGTCGGCTACCTGGGCCCGATGCGGGCGCTGGATGAGGATTCCCCGGTGCGGACCTGGCTCGTGCTGGGCAACCCCCTGCAGCAGTGGTTCCCCGACTTCGGCCACACCGAGCGGGTGCTCTCCGATCCGGCTCGCACCGACTTCGTCGCCTGCGTCGACCTCTTCATGACGACGAGCGCGCGCTACGCCGACATCGTCCTGCCGGCTTGCAGCTTCTTCGAGAAGGACGACCTCCTCACGCTGCCCTTTTCCTACATCGGCCTGCAGCAGAAGCTGATCGAACCGCTCTACTCCTCGCGCAGCGACTTCGAGATCTACCGGGCGATCGCCGAGGGCCTCGGTGTCGGACAGTGGTTCGAGGAGAGCCCCGAGACGGTGATGGAGCGGATGCTCGCGGGCGGCGACGAGCGGGTGCGCCGCGTCAGCCTCGCGCGCCTGCGGCGGGAGGGCGTGGTGCGCCTCGAGGTGCCGGACGAGCCTCCCGTGCCGCACCAGGACGGCGTCTACAAGACGCCAACCGGTCGCGCCCAGTTCTACCTCGAGGAACTCGCCCCCTACGGCTGCGCCGTCGCCGACTACCTGCCGCCGGAACTCCCGACATCGCAGGAGTTCCCGCTGCGGCTGCAGAGCGCGCACACGCGCTTTCGCACCCACTCGACCTACGCGAACGTGCCGTCGCTGCTCGCGATCGACCCCTGGCCGCTCGTCGAGCTGAGCCCCGGGGACGCCCAGGCGCGGGGCATCGCGGACGGGGACTGGGCGCTCGTGCGCAGCGCCGCGGGCGAGGCGGTGCTGCGGGCCAAGGTGACGCCGGGCCAGCGCCAAGGCAGCGTCAGGATCGCGAACGGCTGGTGGAACGCCCAGTTCCGCCGGGGCAGCCTGCAGCACCTGACGGCGCGCCACCGCTCCCCTCGCCAGGAGGCCATCTACCAGGACGAGGGCCGGCCGATGGGCTGGGTCTTCGGCACCACGGCGCCGTTCTACGAGCAGGCGTGCGAAGTGCGACGCCTGGAGGAGGGCGAGATCGATGGCTGAAGCCGAGCGGGCGCCAAGCTACGCCATGGTGATCGACCTCGACCGCTGCACAGGCTGCTGGGCCTGCACCGTCGCCTGCCGCGAGGCCAACGGCGTCGCCCCGGGCTTCGCCTGGAACGTGGTCATGACGGGCGAGGGCGAGGCGCAGGACGTCCCGAGCGGCCGCTATCCCGACCTCGACCTCACCTACTTTCCGGTCTCCTGCCAGCACTGCGAGAACGCGCCCTGCATCGAGGTCTGTCCGACCGGCGCGACCTACCGTCGCCCGGACGGCATCGTCGCGATGGACTACGCCCTCTGCAACGGCTGCCGCGCCTGCCTCGCGGCCTGTCCCTACGGGGCCAGGAGCTACGTTCCGCCCGGCGAGGGGGCCCGCGGCGGGGGCGTCGTGGAGAAGTGCGACTTTTGCGCCGGGCGCGTCGACCGGGGGCTTTCGCCCGCCTGCGTCGACGCCTGCGCGCAAGGCGCCAGGGTATTCGGCGACCGTGGGGATCCCGGGAGCGGCGTCGCCGCGCTCCTCGCCGGGCGCCCCGCCATGCGCCTCTTCGAGGAACTCGGTACCTCCCCGCGCGTGCACTACCTGACAAAGCTCCCGCGTCGCCCGCTCTGACGGGCCCTGGCCGCAGGATTCGCCACCGCCGCGCCGAAAGCTAGGAACCTTAGGCGAGGAGGTGGCCTTCTTGCCCTTCCGTGCGGAGGGGCTCGACGAACTCAGGCGCAAGGCCGACATCGTGGCCGTCGTCAGCCAGACGGTGGCGTTGCGGCGTCAGGGCCAGCGGCTCGTCGGTCTCTGCCCGTTCCACCAGGAAAAGAGCCCGTCCTTCTCCGTCTCGGCGGAGCGGGGCCTTTTTTACTGCTTCGGCTGCCACGCCGGCGGCGATGTCATCGACTACGTGATGAAGCGCGACGGCTTCTCGTTCCCGGACGCCGCCGCGTACCTCGCGGCGGAGTTCCATGTCGAGCTGGCGGAGGAGGAGGCGACCCCCGAGGCGGCCCAGCGCCAGGAGCGCCGGCAGGTTCTCCTGCGCCTGCTCGAGGCTGCCCAGGAGCGCTTCAGCCATCACCTGCGGGGGCCGCAGGGGGAGGCCGCCCGCCGCTACCTCGCGGGACGGGGCCTGAGCGGCGAGGACCTTTCCCGCTTCGATCTCGGCTACGCCGTGGGCGGAGACGACGTCTGCCGCGCGCTCAAGGCGTCGCCGGAGCTCCTGCTGGAGGCGGGGCTCGGCGCGCGCAGCCAGGGCGGGCGCCTCTACGACCGCTTCCGCGAGCGGGTCACGTTCGCGATCCGCGACCGCGCCGGCCACATCGTCGGTTTCGGCGGCAGGCTTCTCGGCGACGGACAGCCGAAATACCTCAACTCCGCCGAGACGCCGCTCTTCCACAAGGGGAGCCTCCTGTACGGCTGGTCCTGGGCCATGCGCAAGATGCGCGAGGAGCAGGCGGTGACGCTCGTTGAGGGGTACATGGACGCGATCGCCCTGCACCGCGGCGGCTACGTTGCGACGGTGGCGACGCTCGGCACCGCGCTGACGGAGGATCACGCCCGGCAGCTGGGGCGCGCGGTGAAGCGCGCCTACCTCGCGTTCGACAGCGACGCGGCCGGTCAGGCGGCGGTCCGGCGCAGCGCGGAGCCCCTGCTGCAGCAGGGCATCGAGGTGCTGGTGGCGATGCCGCAGGGCGGCAAGGATCCGGACGAGATCCTGAAGGCGCCCGGGGGAGTCGAGGCCTGGCGGGCGACGCTGGAGCAGGCGGCCTCCGTGACCGACTGGCTCTACGCCGTGGCGGCGCGCCGCCACGACGCGTCGACGCCCGACGGCAAGGCGGCCGTGGCGCAGGAGGTCTTCACCGCGATCCGGGCGATCCAGAGCCCGCTTGTGCGCGACGAGGAACTGAGGCGCCTCGCCCAGCGGCTCGAGGTGCGGGAGGAAGCCCTGCGCCTCGAATACCAGCGCGGCACACCCGGCGGCGACAGAACGCATACCCTGGCGAGACCTAGGAATAGTACTAGGAACACTGCGGAAACGCCGAAGATCGCCGAATGGCTGCCGATCGAACGCCAACTGCTGGCCCTGGCGTCCCAGTATCCGGCTCGGGCCGCCGGGATCCGCGCCGCCTGCCGTCCGCTCCACGACCAGACGCTCGACGCGGCGCTGGAGCTCGCGGCCGCAGGCCGCGACGTGTCGGCGGCGGAGGACGAGGCGGTGCGCTCGGCCTGGGCGGAGGCGTCGCTCGCCGTGGACCTGGCGGAGTCCGAGGTGGAGAAGACCATCGCCAGATGGGCGCAAGCAGGTATTAGGCTTCGCCTGAACGAAGTCAATCGACGCATCAGGGAGCTCCTTGAGGCGGGCCAAGCGGTCGATCCGTCGCTGCTAGTCCAGGCCCATGAGCTAAGCCGCGAACTTGGTGCTTCGGCCAAAGGGGGTGAGCAGCGGCCATGAGCGCGAAGGATCTTCCCATCGAGGGCATGCAGGATCTTATCCGCAAGGGCAAGGAAGCCGGGTCGCTCACCTACGACGATATCGGCAAGGCCCTGCAGGGCAATGACCTGACACCTGAGCAGATCGACGCGATATATGAGCAGCTGCAAGACCTTGGCATTGAAGTCATGTCCGGCAATGAGCCGACGGATGGCAAGTCCTCGGACGAGGCGGAGGAAGTCGACCTCAGCGTTCCCGATGGGGTTGCCATCGACGATCCTGTCCGCATGTACCTCAAGGAGATCGGCCGCGTGCCGCTCCTGACCGCGGCGGACGAGGTGGAGCTCGCCCGCCGCATCGAGGAGGGCGACGAGGACGCCAAGCGGCGCCTTGCGGAAGCCAACCTGCGCCTTGTGGTCAGCATCGCGAAGCGCTATGTGGGTCGCGGCATGCTCTTCCTCGACCTGATCCAGGAGGGCAATCTCGGTCTGATCAAGGCTGTCGAGAAGTTCGACTACCGCAAGGGCTACAAGTTCTCCACCTACGCGACCTGGTGGATCCGCCAGGCCATCACGCGCGCGATCGCCGACCAGGCCCGCACCATCCGCATCCCCGTGCACATGGTCGAGACGATCAACAAGCTGATCCGCGTGCAGCGCCACCTTCTGCAGGAGCTGGGACGCGAGCCGACGGTGGAGGAGATCGCCGAGGAGCTGGACGTCTCGGTCGAGCGCGTGCGGGAAATCCTCAAGGTCGCCCAGGAGCCCGTCTCCCTGGAGACGCCGATCGGCGAGGAGGAGGACTCCCACCTCGGCGACTTCATCGAGGACGAGGATGCGCCGGCGCCCGCCGAGGCCGCGAGCTACCTTCTGCTGCGCGAGCAGATTAGCGAGGTGCTGGGGTCGCTCACGCCGCGCGAACAGCGGGTCCTGGAGCTGCGTTTCGGCCTGGACGACGGCCGCGCGCGCACGCTCGAGGAAGTCGGGCAGGTGTTCGGCGTGACCCGCGAGCGCATCCGGCAGATCGAGGCCAAGGCCTTGCGCAAGCTGCGCCACCCGAGCCGCTCGAAGAAACTCAAGGATTACCTCGAATAGCCGCCTGCGTGACCATAGCGAAAAAGAGCCGAACCGGCGCGGTGCCGGTTCGGCTTTCGCATGGCTGGCCAGGACGGGCGATGCGCGGATCGCGGCAAAGGGATCACGCGGGATCGTTCAGGCCCCTTCCCGCGAAGATCGGACCCTGGCACTTCTCGATCCGCGCCTGCCGCGTCTTCGCCTGCTTGGGCGCGGAGAAATAGAGGATATACCCCCGCTGCCGCCCCGGCGTCAGCGCCTCGAAGGCCGCCTTGAACGCGGGGTCCTTCTCGAACATCCCTTGGAGTTCATCGGGGATGAGGTATTCGGAGGTGTCCTTGAGGGGTACCTCGAGACCCGCCCGCTCGACTTCGATCGCCTCACGGACGTACGCCTCGACGACCGGCTCGATCGCGACGATCTCCTGGAGGCTGCGAAACCGGATCTGGCGCGCCGCCTGGACGTTCTCGGTCTGCTGGACGAGCACCCCGCGGATGTCCGAGAGCAGGACGCCCTTGGGGAACAAAAGCGCGCAGTACTCCTTGAAGCCGTGGATCAGGACGACGTTGCGCCCGTCGACCGTGTAACAGGGGTGCATCCATTTGAAGTCCTCGGCGAGATCGCAGCCGAGGACGATCTCCCGCAGCGCCGCGTACTCCTCGCGCCACTGCTTCGCCTTGCGGATGAACTCGTCCACCTTCGGGTTCCTGGCGCTCCCAGGCATCGGCGCACCTCTTTCGTTCTCCATTCCCCGGCCGGCACAGGTGCCTGTATCTTAGCACGACACGATCCCAGCGCCAGCACCGGCGCCTGTGGACAATCCGGGCGGGGTGGGTCCGGCGGACGAGCCGCGGCATAGGGTGAGGAGGCGGGACGTCGGTGATGGGGGTGCGCCGGGTGGACGATCAGGCGGCGGGCATGTTCGCCGGCGGGCACGAGGACCTGCCGCTTCAGATCGAAGTGGCCGCCGACCGCCTTTTGGACGTCCGCCCGGGGCATCGGGCGCTGGATGTCGGCTGCGGCACAGGACGCGCGGCGATCCGGCTCGCGCTCGCGGTGGGCGAGGGCGGATCGGTGGTGGGGATCGACCATGACGCGGCCATGCTGCGACGCGCCGGGGAACTCGCGGGCGAAGCGGGCGTCGCCGGCCGGATCCGGCTCCTGCTAGGGGACGCTGAGGCCTTGCCGTTCCCGGACGGCGCGTTCGACAGGGTGCGCTGCGCGCGGGTGCTTCAGCACGTGGCGGAACCGGCGGCGGTGGCGCGGGAGATGTTCCGCGTGCTGCGGCCCGGCGGCCGGATGATGCTGATGGAGAGCGACCACTCGGGCCTCTCCGTGGATACCGGCTGCGCGGAGATCGAGTGGCGGATACGCCGCGGCCGCGTCGCCCTCTGGCCGCATGGCACCGCGGGCCGGCAGATCTATGGCGTCTGCCGCGCTCTCGGCCTGCGCGACCTCACGCTCCTGCCAGGCGCGGTGCCCGTCACCTCGCTGGCCTCGTTCGAGCGCGCGACGGATTGGACGCGATCCCTGCGCCGCCTTGTCGAAACCGGCAGGCTGTCGGCGCAGGAGGAGGAGACCATCGACTCGGACCTGCGCGCGAGAGACGAGCGCGGCAACTTCTTCGCCTATGGCGTGTGCATCGCGGTCGTCGGGCGCAAGCCCCTCGCGGGCGAAACCTTACTTTAGCGCCGGCCGAGGGCGTCCCCGGCCGGCGGCGCATGCGTCGTGGTCGGGGCCGTCCAGGCGGCCCAGGAGCGACGCCCGCTTCAGCGCGCCAGGTAGAGCGTCTGGGACGGGAAGGCGAACGCGATGCCCTGCTCCAGGAAACGGCGCGACGGGCCGAACTCCTTGAAGTGGGCGCGGTCGAAGCGCACGTTCTCGTGCGCCTCGACCACTTCCCTGAGGATCGTCGGCACCGCCTCGACCTTGCCGGGCGGCGTGTCGTAGGTGATGCCGAGCTGGAACACGATCCGGCGCTCCTGCATGTGCCGGTAGTTGTGGATGCGCCCCTGCACGAGGTCCTGGTTCGAGAACACGAGTTCCGGCGGTCCGGGCACGGAGTTGCGTCGCGGCGATACGCCTTGCGATGTGCAGCGCCGCCAGGATGACGACAAAGATGGCGGCCGCGGTGGGCCAGGCCAGTGGACGGTTGCCAAGAATCGCGTAATGCAGCGGGGTTCAGCTCCGATCGTCGATTTTCGGGATCCGCGGCGAGGACTTCACATCGCCGCCGGTGGCGAAATGCGCCGCCGAATGCGACTTCGTGACGGCGAGTTCAAGTTGACGTCCGCCGACTCTAATATAAAATAAAGTTGTTGGTGTGCCACTGGCATGTCCACAGAGAGGGGTATCATCCTTGCTTCAATTCGAGCACGTCAGCAAGTCCTACCGCGACGGCACGGTGGCGGTGGACGATCTCAGCCTCGAGGTCGAGCGTGGCGAGATCGCCGTCCTGATCGGCCCGTCCGGCTGCGGCAAGACGACGAGCCTGCGCATGATCAACCGCATGGTGGAGCCGAGCGGAGGTTCCATCCTGCTCGAGGGCCGTGACGTGACGTCCTACGACCCCGTGCAGCTCCGTCGCGGCATCGGCTACGTGGTCCAGCAGATCGGACTCTTTCCTCACATGACCATCGCGGAGAACATCGAGGTGGTGCCGCGCCTCCTCGGGTGGGGAGCCGAGAAGCGGCGTCAGCGCGTCTCGGAGCTTCTGGACCTCGTGGGCATGGATCCTTCCGTGTATCGGGAGCGCTTCCCGCATGAGCTTTCGGGTGGCCAGCAGCAGCGCATCGGCGTGCTGCGCGCCCTCGCGGC
Source organism: Bacillota bacterium (assembly GCA_021810725.1). Classification (GTDB taxonomy): domain Bacteria; phylum Bacillota; class Sulfobacillia; order JAJZYS01; family JAJYTV01; genus JAJZQO01. The sequence goes on from JAJZIE010000020.1 coordinate 16,525, forward strand.
GGACCCCGAACTCATCTTGATGGACGAACCGTTCGGCGCCCTCGACCCGATCACGCGCGAGCAGCTGCAGGACGAACTCAAGCGCCTGCAGGAGGCGGTCCACAAGACGATCGTCTTCGTGACGCACGACATGGACGAAGCCCTGCGCCTCGCGACGCGCATCGCCGTGCTGCGCCAGGGACGGCTGTTGCAGTATGCGACGCCGGCGGAGATCCTCAGGAGCCCCGCCGACGAGTTCGTGGCCCAGTTCGTCGGGCGCCACCGCCTTGCGGAGCGCGAGGGGCCGCAGACGGTGCGCGAGATCATGAACACGCGCCCGGTGGTGCTCGGTCCGGGAGCCTCCAGCGAGGAAGCGTTCGCCCTGATGCAGAGCCGCCAGGTCGACACCCTGCTGGTGGTGGACGCGCAGGGGGGGTTGCACGGCTACGTGAGCGCCCTGCACCTCGCGCACCGGCGGGCGACGGGCCGTACCCTGGGCGAGATCTGCGAGCCGGACGTCGCGGTCACCGGCCCCTACGACGACGCGGCGACCGCCTTCAGCCGCATGGACCAGGAGCACCTGCCGTACCTCGCGGTCGTCGAGGATGGGCGGCTCAAGGGCATCGTCACGCGCCGCTCAATGGTGCGGGCGTTGGCGGCGGCGGGATC
>JAJZIE010000305.1 GCA_021810725.1 Bacillota bacterium
TCGGCCTGCCTGCGCTGATCGCCCTCGCCGTCCTGTACCTCGCCGTGTTCTCTTTCGGCGTCGTGCGGCAAAGCGAAGCGGACAGCGCTCCAGGCGATGGCGCCTTCACCGTCGCCGTACTTTCGCCGCTCTCGGAGGAACTGCTCTTCCGCGGATTCCTCCTGTCTCTCACGTTGCCGCTCTTGGGCGGCTACGGCGCCGTCGCGTTCAGCGGCCTGCTCTTCTTGGGCGCGCACGAGATCGGGCGTATCGGCGGAGCCCAACGAAGCCTGCGCGAGACCCTGGCGGACCTCCTCTTCGGACTGCTTGCCGCAACGCTGGTACTCGTCACGGGCACGGTCCTGCCCGCCATCGCCTTGCACATGCTCGTCAACGGACTCTACGCCTTCGGCAGGCGCGCCGGGCGGCCGTGAAGAACCGGGCGCGGCATCGCCGCGCCCGCGCGTCCTGCTGAAGTGTGCGGCCGCCCGCCCTATGAGGGCCCGACGCCCCGCCAGAACAGCGAGACCAGAACCTTTGCGGTAGTCTGCCTGTCCGGAAAGAGCGGACGGCCATCCACGCCCACGCTCTGTCCCACGCGCAATGCGGCGACAAAGCTGTGGACCAGCAGGAGCGGATCTTCCACCTTGATCTCGCCCCGTTCGACCGCCCTTCGCACCTCGTCCTCCAGAGGAACCGTGACAGACGCCTCGGCCTCGCGCAGAGTCGCCACCTGTTCGCGCGACAGTTCGGCCTGGGCTTCGTGCATCAGGACGTTGAACGCAACGAAGGGCTGCGGCAGGGCGAGCACGACCCGCGCCATCTCCTCGAGTCTCTCGACGAGAGGTCGGTCCTGCGCCAGGATCTGCTCGGTTGCGCGCCGCGCACCCTCGAAGGTTCGCCGCATGCAGGCCACCACAAGCGACGCCTTGTCGTGGAAGTGGTAATAGACCGCGGCCTTCGTAAGGCCGGCCGCGTCGGCCACCATATCCATCGTGACGCCGCGGTACCCGTGCTCCATGAATAGCCCTGCCGCGGCCCGCAGGATCACCACCTCGGTGGGCTCGGCGAGATCGACAAGGCGCGGCCTCCCGGGCGGTCTACGGCCGCTGGCCAACGGTAGCCCTCCCCTGTCTCCAAATCACCGACGACGCCACCCTGAAGGGGCCAACGCACCGGCGCTCAGCAAAGACCATGCGTTCTCCCCCAAGGACGCAAGTTGCGGACCTTATCGCGATCGTGGCGCCCCCCTGGGGCAACCAGCCATCCAATGACCGTAAGATGTCCTAATAAATCTTCTACGGCGCGTAGAAATACCCTTCCCGCCCTGGCGCGAGCCGGCTCGGGGCGCGTCTTCGCTACCGACCGCCGCGTGGTCGCGGAGCGGGCCGGCTTCAGCTTGGGTCCCTGAACACGGCGGGACGCTTGCCGATGAACGCCTGCGCACCCTCGGCGGCGTCCCCGGACTCGACCGCCTGGCGCCATGCAGCGAGTTCCTCCGCGTAGGCATCCGCAAAGTTCGCCGGCTCACGCTGCAGGAGCCGGCGCAGGGCGCGGACCGCCCCAGGCGCGGCCTTGGCGATCTCCGCCGCGATCGCGAGCGCGCGAGCCAAGGGATCCTCGTCCACAAAGGTGACGAGTCCCAGGGCAAGCGCTTCGGCCGCACGGATCGGCGCGCCCGTATACACCATGTAGGCCGCCAGCCCGTGCGGCAGGCGGCGCTGCAGGAACTGCGGCCCCCCCATCCCGGGGACGAGACCGCGCAGGGCCTCTGGTTGTCCGATGCGCGCGTCGGAGGAGGCGACGACGATGTCGCAACCGAGAGCCAGTTCCGCGCCGCCGCCCAGCGCCCAGCCCCGGACTGCCGCGATGGTCGGCTGCGGAATCGCCTGCAGCGTGGCCGCCAGCCGCTCGAAGATCTCGTGGTGCTCTTTCCACCTCTTTGCCGGCAGCGCGGCCCGCTCCTTGAGATCCGCACCCACCGAGAAGTGCACGCCGGCGCCCTGGAGGATCAGCGCACGCACATGCGGCTCTGCTCCGGCCCGCTCGATGGCCGCGCGGACTTCTTCAGCCATGGCGGACGACAGCCGGTGTCCCGGCTCCTCGCCGCGCATGGTGACAATGGCCGCCGTATCCCGGAACTCGACCTCTGCCAGTCCCATGTCGAATCCTCCCTGTGCATCCGCCTTGTGTCGTCCCAGCCGCTGCTCCGGCTTCGCACCTGCCGCACTGCTCTGAAAGCGTCGTCAGCGGTACTGGATGCGAGGGTCCGCCAACAGGTAGAGGAGATCGGCCGCGAGACTCCCGAGCACGGTGACGGCGCCGATCACGAAGACGAGATCGACCGCCGTACCGAAGTCGAAGGCGACGAGCGAGTTGATCAGCCCTGAGCCCAGTCCCTGCATCGAGAAGAGCCATTCGATCGCGACGACGTTGTTGAAAAGCGTCGGCAGCGACATCCCCGCGGTGGTGATCAGCGGCAGAAGCACGTTGCGCAACACGTGGCGGCGGAACACCACGCGCTCCGAGGCGCCCTTTGCGCGCGCCGTGCGGACATAGTCCGAATGCAGCGCCTCGTCGATCGCGCCGCGCACCCCGGTGGACCAGGTGGCGATCGTCGTGAGCGCGAGCGTCACCACCGGGAGGATCATGTAGAGCAGCCACTGGTGCTGCGACGTCGGGTTCAGGGACGGGCCCTGGGCCGGCAGCCAGAGCAGGTCGATCGCGAAGAAGTAGATCAGGATAAAGCCGATCCAGAACGAGGGCACGGTGTAGAGCACAAAGGCGAGCGTGTTGGCGAGCCGGTCGAGCAGCGAGTCCGGGAAACGCACCTGCAGCCAGCCGAGCCCCAACGCCAGCACAAGGGCCAGGGCGCTGCCGAGCGCGAGCAGTTCGAGGGTGGGCATCGCCTGGGCCGCGGCCAGGTAGACACCGCCGGAGACGAGCTGCCCGAGCCAGCGCAGAAACTGCAGCGGCAGCGGGAGGTTTTGCCCGATCGCGGCGGCCACCTGCG
>JAJZIE010000306.1 GCA_021810725.1 Bacillota bacterium
GGCGCCGCCAGCGCGCCGATCCGTCGCGCTCCGGTCCGGCCCCTGACGGGCTGACGGACCCCGCCCGCACCCCCATCCTCGCCCGACGGCCAGTCCGGCGCGCCCGCGCGCGGGCGCGGACGTCGTGCCGAGGGCTCCGGGCGCCACTTTCATCTCGTGCGGGTGTCCGAGGGGTGGCGCGAGGGCGGGGCGAAGGGGGGCTGACAGGGGGGCGACGGAGCCCAAAAGAAGGGAAAAGCCCCCGCCGAGGTCTGGTACACGCTGGGGCGGTACCCCTCTCGAGAAGAGACATGTCCCTGAGGGGGACCGCACCGCCCTGGGCGGCGCGGTCCCAACCGAGCGCCCACAGTGGCGCCGCTGTCGATGGCGACGGGCGGGGAGGGTGTAGGACTACGAGAAGGCGGAGACGTTGATCGCCCACCAGGCGGTGAACGTCTGGCTCTTCAACCCGCCAGAGAAGTCACGACGCCAGGTAGTGCTCAAGGGCCTCTCGTACGAGATTCGAGACGCTGCGGTGCTCGTGTTCAGCCCGCTGGAGCAGTCTGCTGCGAAGCTCGTGAGGCACGCTGAGCCGTAGCTGAGGCGATCGGGTACCCGAGCGCGACAGTGAGGGACGTCCCCGCCCTGTGTGCCCGAGCATCTCTTCGGCCAACCGCTCCGCTTTGGCCTCGGTGAGGCGCGTGCCGTCGGCCAAGCGAACGTCCTCCTTGTCGAGGTCGATCGTGCCTCGGTCCCGGACCTGTTCGCCGTGGATCCGTACCCGCTCTGTCATGAGGTGCCTCCTCTCAGCGCGATAGGCATAACGTGGATCACCAGGTACAGCTGTGGCAGGACCACGGCGACGACTTCCAGCCCCAGGCCTCGATCGTCAGGCCCGATCCACAGGAGGCCGGCGCTGCCGTCTGCGGTGGTGATGGCGCTCGGCTCGACGGTGTTGATGACGTAGCGAGCATGTGCCCGGCCGATCCGGTGCCTTCGACTCGATTGCGTCCAGGCCAACTCCGCACAGAGAAATTGTAGGACCGCCAAATGGCGACAACAGCGGACCTGGTCCCTGCAGTTGCCACGTGGTGCGAGCCTGCCCCGCCCGTAGTGGGCTCTACCTGGGGCGATGGGCTGCGTGGCGTTTTTCTGATGCCGGTACTCATCTGTCAGCCGCCCCGGACCCGCAGGCGCCGGCGCACGACCCTCGCCGACCTGGTCGGCGCGTCGAGCGGCGCGTCCCCGTAGTCGCCGACGGCTTCCGGGCACATCGCGCCAAGGCCGCTCCGGCGCGCCCAGGATCGACGGCCGACACGCCGCCGGCAGCGACTCGGCGTCACCGGCGCGTCACAGCTCACTGCTACAACCAAACGTGAAGATGGGCCAGGTCCAAACGTGAAGACCTCTCTGGTGGCGATAGGTGGACAGACGGCCCTAAGTGGCCGCTATCGCGGACAAGTCCAGGTGAACGGGTCGATCTAACCCGAGATGTCAGGTGGTCGGTCTGGCTGGCTGGTAGTGGCGGTTGCTGCATGCAGGTGGACGGTGCCATGCACGGCGCCGGCCTCGAACCGCTACCGGCGCCTGTGGCGCATTGCTGGGCGTCCGTCTTCGTGGTCTGTCGTGCCCGCGTGGGTTCTCAGAGTCGCGAGCCCGGGTCGGCGGGAGCCTTCAGCTGACGGAACCGCGACCTTACGAGCCCTCGAGGCCCTCGCCGTCCTGGGCCTGAATCGGCCACGTGTGGGCCCCTATGTCGCCCATGTGGGCCGATGTGGCGGGAGGTGGCCCGTCGTCGGGTGTCGGGCCACCGACGGCCAACGTGTGCGCCAGATGCGGTATCCGCGCCGTCAGAGCCTCGCTAGGCGACGAAGAATGCCCCGGTATTCGATGATAAATGAGTCAACCTTCGCTCCCTCATAAAAGTGGGAGGAATCGACGTGGTCATCGTCTAGCTGCAGGTCACCTCGGATCTTACGTATCGTCATGCGATCGCATTCACTGGCGTCACCTTCCCATGCCACTTGAGTCCGCAGTACTTCAGTCCGAGTGCGTCCAAATCGCACGCGGTTCTGTACCGTTCTCTCAATATTAATCCGATGTCCTATTCCACCGGGTACGGTCAGCGTGCATCCAAACTCGCTCAACCGGCCACGGAGTTTGTGCCACCGTAGAGTCCGATCCTGGCGAGGGGCTTTCCGCGCATGTTGCCGAATCCAGCCAGCGATCTCTTGCATTTCGCGGTCCGCGAGTGTATCGGCTCCCGTCGCGACAATTGCGTGTTTGGCCACGTTGAGGGTGAACCGAAAAATATCTTCCTTGCGACACGTCAGCACCAAACCGTTATCGTCGAGGAATGCAGCCATTGAAACTAAGGCCGTCCGCTTATTGCCGTTGTGAAACGCATGATTTTGAACAAGCGAATGGAAAAGAGCCGCACCTGCCATCTCGGCGGTCGGGTACTTCTGATGATCACCCCATGATGCGTAGGGGCGATGGACGGCCGAGGACAATAGATTGCGGTCACGTACGCCTGGCGGATAGATGGGATCGGAGTCCTCTTGAAAGTCTTCGGTAAGCGCCTCGTGAATTGCAAGGACATCTTCCTCAGTTAGATATCGCCGAATCGGAGTATTCGCCACGATACGCCATTGTAGAGGCGGTAATCCCGCATTGGATACTGGGATGACCCGTGCGCTTCCATCGATTGGAACAACCGATTGTTCCGCCTCGTTACCCAAAGATCTAAGGCGGCGGAGGCTATTCTTTGGGATTCTTTTCGTGTTGGGGGGTAACGTGATGCCAACATCCGCAAGCGCGCTCGCAAGTTCTTCCCTCGATCGACCACTCCGCGTCACCCAGTAGTCCACGTTAAGCTGGTCGCTTGGGTCGTCCAGCCCGATGGCTTTGCGAGCAGTACGATTCCGCCGAGCCGGAATCCAGGAGTCTTCCCCCTTTAGGTCGTCAAACCCGGCCTCCCAGAGAGTGACGAGCGCCTCATCCAGGTC
>JAJZIE010000307.1 GCA_021810725.1 Bacillota bacterium
CGGCCAGGATAGCGAGGGGGAGGAAGCACCTTGGAGCACTATTTCAGCGCGGAACCCGGCGTGGCTTCCCAGGAGCGGGAGGTGCGCTTCACGGTGTTTGGTGAGGAATACCGCTGCACCACCGACGCGGGCGTCTTTGGCAAGTCCGGTCTCGACGAAGGATCGAGGCTTCTCATCGAGCACGCCGCCGCCTGGCCCGCCGCGCGCGTCCTGGACCTCGGTGCCGGTTGGGGCCCCGTTGGGGTCGTCGTCGGCCACCGCCACAAGGCGGAGGTCTGGGCGGTCGAGAGCAATGCGCGGGCTGCCGCTCTCTGCGAGCGCAACCTCGAACGCTTTGGCGTCGAGCATCACGTCGTGCTGGGCGACGGCCTTTCGGCGATCGGTGACGAGCGTTTCGACCTCATTCTGCTGAACCCGCCGATCCGTGCCGGCAAGAAGGTCTACTATCCCTGGCTGGGGGGGAGCCGGGAACACCTGCTGCCGGGTGGCTCGCTCTGGGTGGTGGTGCGCAAGGACCAGGGCGCCCGCAGCCTGCGCGACGAACTCTCGAGGCACTTCAGCCGCGTCGACGATGTTGCCATGGACAAGGGCTATCGGCTCTACCGCGCCAGCTGATCGGCGATGAAGCCGGCCGCGACGTCCAGAATCTGCGCCTGCAGGCGCAAAGGCGCTGCGTGGAGCGGCTCGTGCCCGAGACCTGGATAGATCTCGCAGCGGACTTCCCGTCCCAGCGTTGCGAGCGCGCGGGCGAGCTCCCGCGCCTGATCCGCCGGCACGACGCCGTCCTCCTGCCCATGCAGGAGCAGCAGGGCCGCTTCGATGCGGTTGGCCCGCAGCAGGGGCGAACCCTGGAGGTATGGCCTTGGCACCTGCCAGGGTGGCGGCAGATCGTCGATGCCAGTGGCCGAAGGCAGATCGCCGCTGCCCCAGAGGCTGACGAGATCCGTCGGCGCGCCCAGGGTCGCCGCAGCCCGGAAGGTGCTCGACAGGGTGAGCAGCATGAGGGCGAGGTACCCGGCCCGGCCCTCGCCGAGCAGAGCGAGCCTCGAACCGTCGACCGCATGTCCCTGCAGGGCGTCGGCCACCAGGTCTCGCACCTGCGCCGCGGCGCGCTCCGGCTCGCGTACGGCCCGCGACATCTCCACGGGCTCGAGCGGCACGCGCAGGACGGCGACACCGCGGCCACAGAGCACCTGTGCGAGCAGGCTCGACGAGCCGCCGGTGGCGGCATCGCCCACGTCTCCCAGGATCACCGCGAGCGGGGCGGCCTTGTGGGTGGCGGGCAGCAGCAGGGCGGCTCCGCACTCCCTTCGCCCTACGAGACTAGGTGCCGTGAAGTCCACATCGGCGAGCAGAAGCTCGTGGTGATCGCTGCGCAGGGCGACCCGGCCGTTCTCGTCGCGCAGCAGGACTTCCGGCGGCTGGTCCGGCGGGCCTGCCAGCAGCACCGTCCGCTCGCCCGAGGCGTTCGCGGCGAACGACTGGATCCGCAGGCCATGGGTCTGCTCGACGTGCCACCGGCCGTGCGGCAGGCTGCAACGCGCCAGCACGGCCGCCTCCGGCGTGTGCAAAAGCCCCAGGAGCGACTGGCCGTCGCCGGTCACGAAGAGGTCCGGGCTGGTCGGACGGCCAGGCGTCAGATAGGGCAGAAAGGCATCGGGCCATGGTACCTGCGACAGCATCCCGGCTTCGCCCCGCAGGTCGATCCGCCATAGCGCCGGACCCTCGCCCTCGGTCGTCCCGAGGGCGTAGATCGCCTCGCCGTCCGGCGAGAACACGGGCCTGGCCCAGGCATGCGTCCAGGGCGTGAGACGGTGCCAAGTGCCCCCGTCGACGGGTACCGTCGCGATGGCAGCGGAGCCGGCCGGTTGCACGAGAACGCAGGCGATATGGCGCCCTCCCGGCGCAAAGGTGGGGTCCCGGTGATCGAGCTCATCGTCGCTCAGCTGCCGCCACGTGCCGTCGAGGTCGAAACGGTAGAGCTGTCGCGCGGTTCGACCACCTGGTCCGACCGGTGAAAGAACGGCCATCTGGCGCCCGTGCGGGCCCCAGGCATAGTCGCTGACGCCATGTCCCAGTGCCGTGAGCTGCAGGGCCTCGCCGCCTGACAGCGGAAGCAGATGGACCTGGTCGGCGCCCGCGTCCTGGCGCAGGAACGCGAGGTGTCGGCCGTCCGGAGCGTACCACGGCCTGCCGTCGCGGGCGCCGTGCGTAAGCGATCTCGGCGTGCGGTCGTCGAGGCTGAGCCGATAGATGGAACTCGAGTAGCCGCTGGAGCGTTGGTCCGCTTCGGCAAGACTGTAAGCGACGGTCTGGCCGTCCGGGGCGATGGCGACATCGCCCAGGCGGCGCAGGTGGAAGATGTCCCTAGGGCGAAATGCCCGCAACGCTTGTCGCCTCCTGGCTCAAACGGTCTAAAATCGATCTTCGAGGTCGATCGCGGACATCCCTCGCTGGCCGCGAAATGCAACGCGCCAGCCGGCCGCACTTCACCTAGAGACAAGGAGATCACCAATGCCTGAACTGCCCGAGCGCGCACTCGTGGTATACGCGGGACCCAGGCGCGGCGCCGACCTCAGCTTCTACCTCGAGGAATTGCGTGGCCTCTGCGAGGCCGCTGGGGCGGAGGTGGCGGGGGAGATCGTGCAGAACCTGCCGCAGCCGGATCCGCGCGGCTACCTCGGGTCGGGTCGACTGGTGGAAGTGGCGCAGGATGCGGCGGAACTTGGGGCGACCCTGCTTGTGGCCGCGCAGGCGCTCAGCTCCCGCCAGGAGCGGGAGCTCGAACGCGTGACGCACCTGAAGATCGTGGACCGCACCGCCTTGATCCTTGATATTTTCGCCCAGCGGGCGCTGAGTCAGGAGGGCAAGCTGCAGGTGGAACTGGCACAGCTCTCCTACCTCCTGCCGCGGCTGAGGCGGTCGGCCGGCAGCCTGTCGCGACTCGGCGGCGGCATCGGCACGCGCGGACCTGGCGAGT
>JAJZIE010000021.1 GCA_021810725.1 Bacillota bacterium
TGCCTGAATCCCTTCTTTTGGTAACTCATGCCCGAGCCGAGGTCCGACACGACCTCGTAGGCCCAGCCCTGGCGTGCGCAATAGAACTCCAGGACCTGCCTCCCAGATCATACCGGAGATGCTTCCCGGTCGTGTGTTCGGGTATCAGCTTGCCCTGCGCTTCCTACCATCTGAGACCCCCATGCCCTTTCGGGCACCACGGAGCATGAAACTTGGTAGAGCCCGTCGAACTTGCGCTGCGAGCGTAGGTCTGGACGAAGAGACCGGTGTAGACGCCGTCAAGCATGTACTGGGTGGGGCTCTGGTACGGGATATCGGCGTAGCCCTCGATGTCGGTGGTGACGGCGTGGCCGGCCACCTTCAGGGTGACGTTCGCCGCGGGGTGTCCGTACCAGTCGACGAAGCGTACGCCGAACGTCTCGGCGCTGCCGACGGGAGCGGCGAGCACCTTGATGCCCTGCCAGCTCGCGCGCGAGAGCGGAAAGACGGACCTGAGCGTTTCCGAGGTCTCGGGAAGGGCCCGGTAGGCGACATAGAACGGAACCGGCATGCCCCACTGGTATCCCTTGCGGGAAGGGACGAGTCGCATCTCGTACCTGCCCTGCTCGCTGAAGCGGATGCGCCGCGAGAAGCCTCCGGCCTTGTCGACCGGCAGCACGATGCGCACGCCGGAAGGCGTGGCGATGAAGACGGCGCTGGCGTCCGGCTGGCCGTTCGTGAAGTGCGGCACGGCGCCGCGCACGTCGACGGTCTCGTCGACGTAGACGTGGCTCCAGCCCGTGTAGGCCGCGGAGCAGCAGTAGAACTGGGGCAGTGTCGAGACGCAGAAGCCGAAGACGTCTGGCCTGCAGCCGTTGACGGGGTGGGTCGAGGGGGCCAGCGTCGGTACGGACGCGGCCGCGGGGCGCAGGTCAAGCGAGGCGATGGTCGCCGCAGGAGCGGTGACCGGCGCGGCATGCCTGACGGTCACGTGGGCGCGGATGCGGGCGCTGCCCGACGCGTCCGGGGCCGGTCCGCGCTGGGCCCCGCAGCCGGCCAGGACGAGCGCGGACAATGCCGCCAGCACCGTAAGGCGCCAAGGGAAGCTGGACATCCGCCACCTCCTCGCGCGAGGGAACCGTCGCCTGCGCCGCCGCGTGCGCGACCCCTTCCCGCGAACTGCCGGAGGCTTCCTCCTGTGGTGGGCGGATTCCTGCGGCCGCCTTCAGACGACGAAGTAGATGACGGCGACCACAAGGCCGATGCCGACCACGATCTGCCGCAGCAGCCCAGGCTTCACCCTGCCCGCGAGGCGTCCTCCGAGCGAGCCGCCGAGCAGCGAGCCAAGGAACATCACGACGGCCGCCGGCCACACCACCAGCCCCGAGAAGATGAAGAAGACGGCCGCCGCCACGTTGGTGGCGAATGAGATGGCCTGCTTGACGGCGTTGAGCCGCGTGAGCGACTCCGTGACGGTCAGGCCGAGAACCGCAAGGGTGATCACGCCGAGACCGGCGCCGAAGTAGCCGCCGTAGACGGTGGCGAGACCGATCGTCGGCAGGCTCCAGGTCTCGCCGGCGCTCGAGCCGCGCCGCTCGGCCCTGCGGTCGAGCCAGGCCTTGATGCGAGGCTGGAGCGCGAGCAGCACGGTGCCGATCAGGATGAGGTAGGGCACGAGGAAGCGGAAGAGGTGCTCGGGACTCACCTGCAGGAGCCAGGCGCCCAAAAGGCCGCCTACGATGCCTGCCGGCAGGAGCCGCCAGAGCCGACGCTCCTGGCCCACGAGATCCCGGCGCTGCGCCAGGGTGCCGCCGAGGTATCCGGGGCAGAGCGCCACGGTGTTGGTCATGTTCGCGGCCACGGCCGGCAGGCCGACGGCGGTGAGGACGGGGAACGTGATCAGGGTGCCGCCGCCAGCGAGGGCATTGACGATACCACCGGCGATGGCGGCGAGAAAGACGAGCAAGAACTGCAGCATGGACAGCATGGGAAGACCTCCGGTCGGGCAGGAGGGTGCTGGGCGGTCGGGGCGGGACCTCGAAGCGCCTGCTCTTCGAAGTGTACCTTCCGCCACCGTCCGCGCCTAGCGGCCGGTCAGGTTGATCGCGGACGGTCCGAGGGGGACAATGGAAGGTACCAGGCGATTGGGCCCGTCCGGACGGGTGGCCGCGCAGGCCCCCGCACCCGCGGGCTGGAAGGGGCGTGACGTCATGAAGATGCGCACTCTGGGCAAGGACGGTCCCCAGGTCTCGGCGCTCGGGCTCGGCTGCATGGGCATGTCGGATTTCTATGCCGACCAGAACGACGAGGAGTCCATCCGGACGATCGAGCGGGCTCTCGACCTCGGCGTCAACTTCCTCGACACGGCGGACATGTACGGCGTCGGGAGAAACGAGGAGCTCGTCGGGCGCGCGATCCGCGGCCGGCGCAACGAGGTCTTCCTCGCGACGAAGTTCGGCAACGTGCGCGGTCCGAACGGCGAGCACCTTGGCGTCGACGGCAGCCCGGAGTACGTGCGCGAGGCGTGCGACAAGAGCCTCAGGCGCCTCAGGGTGGACCACATCGACCTCTACTATCAGCACCGCGTCGATCCGCGCGTGCCGATCGAGGACACCGTCGGCGCGATGTCGGACCTGGTGCGCCAGGGCAAGGTCCGCTTCCTCGGCCTTTCCGAGGCGGCGCCCGAGACGATCCGGCGCGCCGCGGGGATCCACCCGATCACCGCCCTGCAAACCGAGTACTCGCTCTGGACCCGGCATGTGGAGGAGGAGATCCTGCCGACCTGCCGCGAGCTCGGCATCGGCTTCGTCCCCTACAGCCCGCTCGGGCGGGGCTTCTTGACAGGCCGCTTCCGCGCCCCGGAAGACCTGCCGGAGAAAGATTACCGCCGGATGTCGCCACGCTTCCAGCCGGAGAACATGAAGCAGAACCTCGTGCTTGTCGCGCGCGTCGAGGAGATCGCCAGGGAGCGAGGCGTGACGCCGGCGCAACTGGCCCTCGCCTGGGTGCTGCACCAGGGCGACGACATCGTGCCCATCCCGGGCACCAAGCGGCGCCGCTACCTCGAGGAGAACCTCGGCGCCATCGACATCGAACTGACACCGCAGGAGACCGAGCGCATCGGCGGCGCCTTCTCCCCCGACGAGGTGTCGGGCGAGCGCTATCCCGAAGGGGCCATGAAGGCGATCGACCGTGCCCGCTAGCCCCGACTTGGGTCCGAGAGCGTGACCATGGCCCGACCCGTCAGGACGGGCGTCTCCACGGGATTCCTGCGCCTCTTCGTGTTCGGTGCCGGCGCCGCCGTCATGGCGGTGGAATTCGGGGCGGAACGCCTGATGGAGCCCTTCTTCGGCTCGTCGCAGCTCGTCTGGGCGAGCCTCATCGGGCTGATCCTGCTTGCCCTGTCGATCGGCTACGAGGTGGGCGGGCGGCTCGCGGACCGCTGGCCCCATCGGGCGACGCTCGGCTACATCACGCTCGGGGCCGGCGTCTTCGTCGCCCTCCTGCCGCTGATGGCCGAGCCCCTCCTGCGGGCGATGGTGGGCGGCCTCCTCGATACGCCGGCGGGCGTGGTGATCGCGTCGCTCTTCGGCACCGTGCTGCTCTTCATGCCGCCCGTGGCGGCGCTCGGCGTCGCGAGTCCTTTCGCCATCCGGCTGGCCGCCGCGGGCGACGAGACGTCCGGGCGTCGCGCCGGCTCGCTCTACGCGTTCTCGACGCTCGGCAGTCTCCTCGGAACCTTTCTGCCCGCCTTCTGGATCATCCCGAGCTTCGGCGTGCGCGCGACCTTCTGGCTCTCGGCCGCTCTCTTGATCGTGCTGGGCGTGCTGATGGCGAGGCGCCTCGCCTTCGGCCTCCTCGTGCTGTTGCCCGCCCTGCTGCCCCTCGTCCAGTCGCCGCTTCTCAAGCCGATGCCGGGCCTGATCGGCGAGTGGCAGACGCCGTACCAGTTCGCGGAGGTCTACCGCCTGCCGACCGGCGAGACGGCGCTTTCGGTGAACGACGCGGCTGGCATCCAGTCGGTCTACACGAAGCGGCGCCTGACGGGCCTCTACTACGACGCATACCTCGTGCTGCCGTTCCTCTTCCCGAAGGGGACCACCGTCAGATCGCTCCTGATCGGCATGGCCGCCGGCACCATTCCGACCATGCTGCAGCGCGATGTCGGCCCGTACCGCAAGGTGGACCTGACGGGAGTCGAGATCGATCCGACCCTCGTATCTCTCGGCCGGCGCTACTTCCACCTCACGCCGGACGCGGCGAAGGTGATGAACGAGGACGGCCGCGTCTACCTCGAGACCAGCCAGAGCCGCTATCGGCTGATGATCGTCGACGCCTACAGCCAGGAGATCTACATCCCGTTCTACCTGACGACGCGGCAGTTCTTCGCGCTCTGCCGCTCCCACCTGACAGGCGACGGCGTGCTGGCGCTCAACGTGAACGCCGTCTCGAGCCACGCCGCCCTCCTGCAGGCCATCGAGCGCACGGCGATGACCGTGTTCCCTTACGTCTACGTCTCGCGCGCTCCCGGACTCTACAACAGGCTGATCGTGGCGAGCCTGCGGCCGATCGCGCTGCCGGCGCAGGCGGCCCTGCCGGGCTACCTCCAGCCGGTCGCCGAGGGACTCTCGGCCACGTGGCGACGGCCGCGGCCCGGACCTGGCCTCGTGCTGACGGACAACAGGGCGCCTGTCGAGACGCTGACGGACCAGATGATCCTGGACCGCCTCGGCCAGATTCTGTAAGCTGTCAGCAGCACCGGATCCGCGCAGGGGCCGAGGTGGGCGATGTGCGCCGCTGGCTCGACGGCAACCTGGAGTTCGTGCTCTGGATTCTCCTGCCGCTCGTCGTTGCGCCTCTCGTGCTCGGGACGGCCGTCAGCCTGTTCTGGCCGTCCCTGGTGCCGTCGGCGCACGGCGTGCGCGTCCTGCCGCTCTGGATTCCGGCGGTCGGGGCGGCCGCCGCATGGCTCATCCTGATCGCGACAGGACGCCGTCCGGCGTCGCCCTGGGTGATGCGCGTTTATCTAGGCCTGATCGGCCTCGTTGCGGGCCTCTATATCGCGGGCATGCTGCCCGCTGGCCTGCCGGCAGAGCTCGGGCAACTGGCGCCACTGGTCCTGGCCATCGGCCTGCCCCTGATCTGGGCCGCGGTCCGCCGCGGTGTCGCGTCGGCGGCGCAGGAACGCCTTGCCGATCCTGCCGTCGTCTGCGTCGCGGGCATGCGGGAGCCGCTCGAGGTCTGGCATGGCCTCACGCCGCTTTTGCGGCGCCTAGGGCCTGTGAAGGCGCTGGCGCTGCCCGGCTTCGGCCCGGCGCCGGCGCCGCGGCAACCGCTCGACATCTCAGGGCAGATCCGCTGGCTCGAGGGGGAACTCGGCGAGCGGGCGGCGGTGCTGGTGGGGCATTCCTACGGGGCGCACCTGGCCTTGCGCTATGCCATGTTGCGCCCCGAGCGGGTCCGGGCGCTCATCCTGATCGCACCGGCCCTTCTCCGCGTTGGCGAGACGCCGCCCCGACCGGCCAGGCTCCCCGTGCCCTGGCTCGAGCGGAGCCTGCTCGACCTGCCGGCTGAGCCGCCAGGCATGCCGGTCTGCCTCGTCTACGGCGAACGCGATTCCCTCGTCCCCGCGGCCTGGGCCCCCGAGGTGGCCAGATGCCTCGGAGCGGAACTCCACGTCGTACCGGGCATGGGCCATCTCTTCACGCCGCAGGTCGGGCGGTTGCGCGCGATCCTCCTGCCGTTTCTCGGTCGACTGACGCCGACCGATGCGGCCGGTGCCTCCCGAGATTCGCTTCCGGGCGGGATCGGCGGGTCCTGAACCTCCGCGGGCAGACGCGCTGAGAGGCGGGGTGGGCGGCCAGGCGTTGCCGCAAGGGTGCCGTGGCCCGCAGAATGCGGCGACGGACAAAAGCCTGCGGGGACAGACGAAGAATTTGGCAGATCGGGGACGCGGGGTGGAGGAGCGGTCCGGGCTCCGACACGAGGCGCCAACGCGCCGTGCGCACAGCGCACCGGCTCGCTTTGCGCTACCCGCGCCAAGACAGGAGGGGAGTCTTTTGCGCAGACTGCTTCGGTCCGTGACACGCGGCGCCGCCGTCTCGCTCGCATGCACCCTTGTCGCGGCATTCGGGCTCGCGGAAACGGCCGGCGCCGCAGCCACCGGCACGACCTGGGTGCCGACCGCGACCAGGGCGGTGCAGCTCCAGAGCGCCACGGATCTCGGGCCCCTGGCGTCCGGGACCGAGATCCACATCACCGTAGGCCTCGCGCTGCAGAACGAGACGGCGCTGCAGAACTTCATCGCCGACGCGTCGAACCCGGCTTCGCCAGACTTCGGCGACGCCTACAGGCCGTCGGGCTTCACGGCGGCCTTCGGCCCGTCGTCCGCCACGGCGGCGGCGGTCGCGTCCTACCTCGCGAACGAGGGCTTCACCAATGTCACGGTATCTCCGAACCGCATCCTGGTCACCGCGGACGGCACGGCGCAAGACGCCGAGCGGGCCTTCGACACGCCGCTCGAGGCGTACAGCCAGTTCGGACGCAGCGTCTACGCCAACACCGGGCCCGCGATGGTGCCGTCGACACTCTCGGGCGTGGTGGCGGTGCTCGGGCTGACGAACGCTTTGCGCTTCTCCTACGAGCCCATGCAGGCGTCAGGGACTTCATCGACGTCGCTCCCGAACTACCCGGCGGTCTACAGTCCGGAGGGCTTCTGGACGGCGTATCAGGCCCAGAACCAGCCGACCGGCGCCCAGACCAGCATCGCCACCTTCGCGGAGGGCGACCTCACGCGACCGCTTGAAAACCTGCGCACGGAGGAGCAGCTGAACCACCTGCCGCAGGTGCCGGTGACGGTGGAGCAGGTCGGCCTCGCGAGTCCCGACACGTCGGGCAACCTCGAGTGGGACCTCGACAGCCAGTTCGCGACGGGCATGGCCCAAAGCGTCTCCCGCTTCTACTTCTACGACACCACGTCCCTGACCGACTCGGACCTCGCGAGAGCGTTCAACGCCTTCGCGAGCCAGGATCTCGCGAAGGCGGGCAGCGCCTCTCTCGGCGAGTGCGAGGCCTTCCCCTACCTCGACGGCTCGATGCTGATCGACGACGAGATCTTCGCGGAGGCGGCGGCCCAGGGGCAGACGCTGTTCGCGAGCTCCGGCGACACCGGCGCCAGCTGCGCCGCCGCGGGCACGAACGGCGTGCCGGGCTCGGGTGCGCCGATGGTGAACTACCCCGCCTCCTCGCCCTACGTCGTCGCGGTGGGCGGCACGACGCTCCTGACGAACTCCGATGGCAGCTATGACGAGGAGCTCTCGTGGTACGCCGGCGGCGGTGGGCTTAGCCAGCTCGAGAGCGCCGCCTACTGGCAGAAGGAAGTCCTGCCGATCCAGTCCGGGACGGTGGGCGACCGCGGCGTGCCGGACATCGCGATGGACGCGGACCCGGAGTCCGGGGCCAACGTCTACAGCCAGAGCAATGGCGGCTTCATCGGGGTGGGCGGCACGAGCCTTTCCGCGCCGCTCGCGCTCGGCGTCTGGGCGAGGATCGAGTCGCTCTACGGCAACAGGCTCGGCTTCGCGGCGCCGGTGCTCTACGACGTCTACATGGCGGGCTCGTGTCAGACCAACCTTACGACGCTTGAGGACATCTGCACGACGCCGGCGTTCCACGCGCCCGTCGCCGGCGACAACGCCCCATACCCCGAGACGCCCGGCTACAACTACGACACGGGGCTCGGCACCTTCGACGTGCAGGCGATGATGTCCGCCATCCGGCCGTTCGTGCCGGCGGCGAATCCCCAGCCGCCCGGAGGTCCCGCGCCCGCCCCGACCCCGCCGCCCGGCGGGCCGAAGCCCCACTGAGCCATTCAAGGCAAGTCGGCGAGCGGAGCGGGACCGCGCCCGGGGGTGGTCCCGCTCCGCCTTTGCACCGCATTCGCCTAGGCGTCCGGCGGTTTCTCCGCCGGGCTGTCCAGGAGACTTGCGAGCCGGCGCGCCGCCTGCCGCCTCGTATCCACGAGCACGTGCGCGTAGACGCGTGCGGTGAGGGCCGTGCTCTCGTGGCCGAGGTGTGACGATATCTCCCTGAGGCCGACGCCGGCCAGAAGCTGCAGGCTTGCGTTGGTGTGGCGCAGGGCATGCAGGCCATGCGGCGCCAGCCCGGCCTCCTCGCGCAGCCTGGCCCAGGCGCGCGCCACGTTGCGGCGCGAGAGCAGCGTCCCCTTGCGGCTCGGGAAGACGAGATCGAGAGGGTTGGGACCACCGTCCACCTGACGTTCCCGGTGGCGGTGCAGCAGTGCGACGGTCTGGCCGGTCAGGGCGATCTCGCGCAGGCCGGCCGCTGTCTTGGGCGGGCCGACGAGGACGTGGCCCGCCACCTCCGCGGCGGCGCGCCGAACCCGCAGGCTCTCGCGCGGCAGGTCCACGTCGGACCAGCTGAGTGCGATCGCCTCGCCGATGCGCAGCCCCGTCTGCCACAGGAACGAGAAGAGCGGTCCGAGACGGTGACGGTCGGCGACGGCGTCCAGGCGGCGCATGTCCTCGAGCGTGAACGAGCTGACCAGGCGGGCCGAAGGGCGCGGCGAGCGCACCCGCTTGAACGGGCTCTCCTGCAGGACTCCCAGCCGCACCGCATCCGCGAGCGCCGCACGCAGGACGGACATCGTGTAGGTCACGGTGCGCGTGGAAAGCCTGCCGCCGCCGCGCGCCTCCTTCTGCCCGAGTTCGCCGAGCCAGACCTGCAGGCGCAGCGGCGACAACTCCCCGAGGCTGAGAGCCCCGAGGTGGGGCAGGATGTGCAGGCGGGTCAGACGGCCATAGGCATCGAGCGTAGCGGGGCGCAGCTCCGGGGTGCGGGCGGCGAGCCAAGCCTGCATGTAGGCCTCAAGGGTCGTACGGGCATCGCTTGTCTGGGACAGATTGGCACACTCCCTCGAGGGCAGTGTGCCACAGAGCAGACATGGAATGGAAGAGAATGGATGTGCTAGGCCACCCAGTGGGCGGTCGCGAACAGCGCGACGAACAGCCCGCCGCAGGCGACGGATGCCCAGAGCAGGGGACGTGCCCAGCGCGGATGCTCCTTGAGGAAGAGGCCCGCGGCGAGGAAGATCGGCCAGGCCGAGAGCAGGAAGCGCGGCGCGGACATCAGCGGCACGCCGTTCGAGGGATAGAAGAGCGGCACCAGCAGCACGACGAGCGCGTAGGACCAGAGCGCCGGCCGCAGGCGGCGGATGGCGTAGTAGAGCAGCACGAGCCCGAGCAGGGTGAACAGCAGGTTCCAGGTGTTCGAGATGACGACGAGGGGCTCGCCGGTCGCGAAGAGATGCGGCCACGCGAGCTGCGGGAAGTGGCGCCAGAAGTCCCGGGCGGCGAGAGAGAATGTCGTCCAGAGCGGCGCGAAGCTGCGGCCCCAGTGGGCCTGGGCGTGCTGGAACGTGAGCGGGCTGCCGAAGGCGAAGGTGAGATAGACCATGTAGGCGAGGAGCCCAAGCGGCACCAGGAGGAGCGATAGCCACTCGCGCCAGGGGCGGTGCTGCTGCCAGAGCGTGATCAGGATGGGCAGTCCGAGCAGGATGCCGTCGACCGACGCCGCTGAGGCGATGCCCGCGATCAGCGCGGCCCAGCCGACGCGGCCGAGCGAGAGCAGGTAGAGGGCGCCCGCGGAGAGCAGGAGAACGAGCGCTTCCGGATAGACCGCGGTGAAGTAGAAGCTGCTCGGGAAAAAGGCGAGAGCGACGATCGTGTACCAGGCGGCGTCGGACCCCAGCTCGCGCCGGGCGATCTGGTAGATCAGCCAGCTGCCGCCGAGAAAGCTGGCGAACGAGACGACCAGGCCGGAGACGTCGGTGCCGCCGAATAGGTGGACGAGGAGGGGGTAGAGCGGGAAGAACGCCGTGGCGACGGCGCGCCCGGTGTAGCCCAAGGTGGCGATCGAAAGGTACCAGAACCCGTCCCAGTGGGCCCAGACGCCGAGGAGGCTCTGGCTCCAGTAGCCGGACGGCGGCACGAGGTAGCCGGGGACGGTCTGCACCCAGGCATGGGGCAAGTACCGGTAGGCGAGCGCACCGATCTCGAGGACGACCACCCGCGACATGACGACAAGCGCCGCGAGCAGGGCGAGAGGCGACTGCAGCCAAGCGAGCGCGCCGCCGCCCTGGCGCTCGCCGGCCTGAAGGTCACGGCGCGCCGAGAATGCCCGGTTCAAGGCGTCACCCGTTTCTGGAGCAGCGTTTTCGGCAGTTGCTTGAGGCGGATGGGTGCCACCTTCTGGTCGTTCACGTAAGTGACGAGCACGAACAGCTCCTGGAAGGACAGACTCGTGCGAGAGCCGGCGAGAACCTGGCCGGCCAGCACGGTGGCGTCGCCCTGCAGCTGCGGCACGTAGCTGATCAGGTCCGAGATCACCTGGATCTGTCCCTTGCGGTCAGGACGCGCCGCCGGCCAGCCGAGATCGACGAGCGCCTGATGCGGGGTCAGGTTGGCTGGCCAGGCCGGGATGTCCTGCTGCAGCGACGTGAGCACGTTCTCGACCACGCCGGCATCGATCACGATGTAGCCGTTCAGCTTGATGCCGAGGTCCTGGCTGACCGCCGTCGCGATCGCCTGGCGCGTCAACGTGGGAGCGCCCGCCGCCAGGGTTACCCCGGTCGCGGACGTGAGGTCTCCCGAGACGGGCAGGATGCCGATCACGCGGCTCGTCGGCCGGATCACGGCGACAAAGGCCGCGATGCCGGGACCTGACGTGCTGGTGTCGGTGCCACGGATCACGACGAGCACCGCTTGCGCCTTCGCCGTGGTCGGGTCCGGGCGCTGGGTCACGCCTCCCGCGTGGACGATCAGGACGGCCGCCAGGATCGCCAGTACGGCGAGCCAGAGCAGGAAGCGCTGACCGAAGAACTGCGGGCGGTGCTTTGCTGGCGCCGGGCTCTTGAGGGGACCTTGATCACTCAGCATGGGCTGCCGTACGAAGCGGCCCACGGCCGGAGTGGCGTCGCCCGAGCAGACGCGGCACGGCAAGGGAAGCTATTCATGAAGCGGAAGCGCCGAACGCGTCGCCTGTGTGCGATTCCGCTGCATCACCGGGCATGTCGGCGCCACCTGCCTTCTCTCAGAATCGGTTGTAGAAACGCGCATGCTACAAGTATAGCGTGGACGGGCGCAAGCTTGATGTGGACAACGTAAGGCTTGTGCAGCATGCAGCCATGGCCGACCGGACGCGACATCTGGCGGCAGATGTCCGCCGTGTGTGGAGCACGTCTCATGTTCAGGATTGCCAATCGCGCCCGAGATCGTTCCCTGGGAAAGTGTCCGACGGCAAGGATGCCGCGGCCACCTTTGGGGTGCGGCCCTTGCGGGCGGAACGAACGTGGCGCAGGCCGGCAGGCGACGCGACGGTCGCCATCGCGCCCTGCGCCGCGCTTGACCGTCTTTCGTCCCCCGGCTACAATGGCAGTTGTCGAGACATTCCTCGATAGCTCAACGGTAGAGCATCCGGCTGTTAACCGGAGGGTTGCAGGTTCGAATCCTGCTCGAGGAGCCAATTTTTGGGTTCGGCATGGGCCCATAGCTCAGCGGTAGAGCTGCCGGCTCATAACCGGTTGGTCGCATGTTCGAATCATGCTGGGCCCACCAAATGTTCGGGCGCGTAGCTCAGGGGTAGAGCGCATGACTCACATTCATGAGGTCGCAGGTTCGAAACCTGCCGTGCCCACCATCTTTCGAAGAGGAACCCGCAGATCCACGTCAACTGGATCTGCGGGTTCGCTTGTTGCTCCCGTGTCCAGTCGAACGAAGGCCCCCATACGTCTATCTGGCGGATTGGCTGACTGAGCACCCCCGAGCCCCGTTGGCCGAAGCCGCACAAAGCGAGTCCTGAAGCATGGCCATCCTGCCGGGGCCCAGTGGCCGTAACGCGACCCCTTTAAATCCCATATGGGAGCGACGCAGGAGATCGGCCCTCTTTGCGGGAAACAGACGATTGTCAACAATCGACGGAGCAAGGGGGGTCGTGCGGTGGACGAGCGGCCCGAGGCCACGCGAGAGTGGCGCAAGACTCTTTCGCAGGGCATCGTAGGGGACTTGCGCTCCGCGATTCTACGGGGGGAGATCGAGCCGGGCCGAAGGCTCGTGGAGACGGAACTGGCGGAGCACTACCGCGTCAGTCGAGGACCGCTCAGGGAGGCATTCAGGGTTCTGGAGCGGGAGGGCCTCGTGCAGTACGTGCCTCGGCGCGGAACCTTTGTCATCGCGCTTTCGCGCAGGGACTGGCACGAGACGTACTCGCTGCGGCTGCTACTAGAGACGTTCGCGTACCGGCTGGTGGTGGACCGGATCTTGGAGGACGACCGGGTGCAGCTGCAGCGGATCGTCGAAGACATGCGCATCGCTGGGGCACGCAACGACATCGCGTGGCTGTTGGACCTGGACCTGCGATTCCACGCTTACCTCGTGCAGCGGACGGGCCATCAGCGGCTTTGCGAGATCTGGGACAACCTGAGCCAAATCATGAGTGCGGTGTTCCTGTACGTCATGCGCGAACGAAGCGTTTCGGGCTCGCAGGTGGGCGATCGGCATCAAGAGATACTCGACGCGTTCGGGAGCCGCGATGCGGCGCGGGTCGAGCAGGTGCTGCGCCAGCACTATTTCATTGACGAGATCGATGGTCCAGAGGGGGAGAGCCGAATTGACGAGAGCGAAGGGCTGGGCGGCTAGAGGCGTCGCTGCCGTCGCCCTTGCGACCATGGTCGCGGGGTGTGGTTCCTCGACGGCGCCTAGCAGCGCAGCCGCGAGTTCGAAGCCAGTGTACGGAGGCACCTTCCGCGTTGCGCTTCCCGTGGACGCCGGAACGCTCGATCCGCGCCTCTCGCAGGACACGTCGGCGACGGCCGTGGACAGCCTGATCTTCAACGGGCTCGTCGCGATCAACAACAACCTGCAGGCGGTACCAGGGCTCGCGACCAGATGGAAGCAGGTCAACCCGACGACGTGGGACTTCTACCTGCGCAAGGGCGTCGAGTTCTCGAACGGCCAGCCGTTCACGTCGCAGGATGTCGTCTATACCTTCGACACGATCCTGAACCCGAAGTTCAACGCGCCGCACGCCCAGCTCTACGCCGCGATCAAGAGTGTCGTGCCCATCGGAAAGTATGAGGTGCAGTTCAACCTCTCCGAGCCGTACGCTCCGCTGCTGAGCTACCTCAACATGGGCATCGTGCCGCACGGCGCAGGCGCGAACGCGGACTTCGCCACGAATCCCGTCGGCACCGGCCCCTACGAACTCAAGTCCTGGCAGCGCAACAACCAGATCACCCTGGTGCGCAACCCGCATTTCTATGGCAGTCGGCCGTACCTTAGCCAGATCGACTTCGTCGTGATGCCGGACAACACGTCGCAGGTCAACGCGCTCAAGGCTGGCACGCTCAACATGATCACCTCGCCTCTGCCGCCGCAGGACGTGATCACGCTGGAGCACGACTCGAGCGTCAACGTCCAGAAGGAGACCGGGCTCGGGATCATCTACCTGAACCTCAACCTGAAAGACCCGATCCTGAAGGACCTCAAGGTGCGCCAGGCCCTCGACCTCCTGACCAACCGCAAGGCGATCACCCAGCAGATCTACAAGGGGATCGACACGCCGGCGGCCACGACGCTGATTCCCGGAACCTGGGCCTACGACTCGAGCATCCAGGCTCCGGCCTTCAACGTCGCCCAGGCCAAGAAGCTCCTCGCGGAGGATGGCTGGACGAAGAACAGCCAGGGCGTGCTGCAGAAGAACGGCAAGACTCTCTCCCTGACGCTCTCCACGTACAACGACCCGAACCGCGTCGAGATCCTCACCTACCTGCAGAACGTATTCTCGCAGGTTGGTATCAAGGCCAATGTCGTGCAGCAGGACTGGCCGACGTTCATCGCCGGCGTGATGGCTGGGCACTTCCAGGTGGCCTTGATCGGGTGGCTGGGTCTCGTGGATCCCGACAAGGCGATGTACGAACAGTTCACCACGAAGGGCGGCTTCAACTGGGAAGGCTACTCCAACTCGACCGTGGACAGTCTGCTGCAGCAAGCCCGCACGGCAACGACGATCGCGCAACGCAAGACGGACTATGACCAGGCCTCCAAGATCGTCCTGCACGACCTGCCGTACATCGTCATCGCCGATCAGGGCTGGGTGGTGATCACGGGCAAGAACGTGCACGGCCTGCAGATCAACCGCACGGGCAGCTTCCGCGACCTCGCAAGCGTCTGGATGAGCCACAACTGATCGACCGTCCGGGGCACGGCCACGGCCGTGCCCCGGCCATTCCCCTGGGAGGTGGGTGACCTGGCGGGATATCTCGTGAAGCGCATCTCTCTCCTGGTCCCCGTGCTCCTCGGCATCAGCCTCGTCGTGTTCCTGCTGTTCCACCTCATTCCGGGCAATCCGGCGCAGGCGATCCTGGGCACGAGCGCGACTCCCGCGCAGATCGCGCGCCTCGACCGGGCGCTTGGCCTGAATCAGCCAATCTGGCTCCAGTTCGTGAACTACCTCGGTCGCGTTCTGCACGGGAACCTTGGCGAGTCGATCTCGGAGTACCAGAGCGTGGCGAGCCTGGTGGCCTACGCCTTGCCGAACACCGTGGAACTCGCGGTTGCCGCGCTGGTGCTGGCCGTCGTGATCGCCGTACCGCTTGGCGTCGCCTCCGCGGTCTGGCGAAACAGCCCCTTCGACTTCGCGGCGATGGCCTTTGCCCAGCTCGGCATCTCCATGCCGGTGTTCTGGCTCGGCACGTTGTTTGTGGAGTTCTTCGCCCTCGACCTGCACCTCTTCCCGACCTTCGGCATCGGCCCGCCGGTCGGCCAGGCCCTTGCCGCACTGGCCCAGGGCAACGTCGCCCCCTTGGGGTCGCTCGTTTCCCACGCGATGCTGCCGGCGTTGACGCTTGGCCTGACCGGGGCCGCCATCGTGAGCCGCATGGTCCGCACCGCGATGATCGAGGCGCTCGGCCAGGACTACGTCCGCACGGCCCGCGCGAAGGGCGCCACAGGCGGTCGCGTCGTCTGGCGGCATGCTCTGCGCAACGCGATGCTCGTCGTGGTCACGGTGGTCGGTCTGCAGTTCGGCTACTTTCTTGGCGGCGCCGTGATCATCGAGAGCATCTTCGCGTGGCCTGGCATCGGCCGGCTCACGGTAAACGCGATCCTGGCGCGCGACTTTCCCCTGGTTCAGGGCTGCGTGCTTGTCATCGCGGCGCTGTTCGCGTTCGTGAATCTACTGGTGGATGTGAGCTATGCGGTACTCAACCCAAAGATCCGCTATCAGTAGGCTTGCCCTGAGCGTCCGGCGACACCCCCTGCTCTGGATCGGCGGTTTCATGGTGGCGGTGGTGATCGTTGTGTCGGTGCTCGCACCCTACATCTCGCCGTACTCGCCGTACCAGATGGACATCCTGAACCAGCTCGCGCCGCCTTCTCCGCGCCACCTCCTCGGCACGGACAACTTCGGGCGCGACATTCTGACGCGCATCTTCTACGGCGGCCGCGTGTCCCTGGTGGTCGGCTTCAGTTCCGTGCTTCTCGCCGGTGTGATCGGAACGACGCTCGGACTCCTGGCGAGCTATTTCGGTGGCGTCGTCGACACCCTGATCATGCGCGTGACGGATATCGTCCTCTCGTTCCCCGTGATTCTGCTGGCACTGGCACTGGTCGCGGTGCTGGGTCCTTCGGTGCAGGACATCATCCTGGCGCTCGGGCTCGGTTTCTGGGCGAGCTACGCGAGACTCGTGCGCGCCGCGGGCCTCGAGGTGCGAACGGAGCAGTACGTCGAGGCGGCGCGCTCCGTGGGGAACGGTCACTTGCGGATCATGCTCAGGTACATGCTGCCGAACATCCTGGGGCCGATTCTGGTCATGGCGACGCTCGGCGTCGGCTCCGCCATTGTCGCGGAGGCGTCTCTAAGCTTCCTCGGTCTGGGTGTCCAGCCTCCCACGGCGAGCTGGGGCGCCATGATCGCGGACGGGCTCCGCTTCTTCCTGCAGGGGCCGGACCTCTCAACCTTCCCCGGCATCGCGATCATGTGGACCGTGCTCGGCTTCAACCTGCTCGGCGATGGACTCTCCGACTATTTGAACCCGAAGATCAACCGGTGGCGCCGGAGCGTCCCCGATGAGGAGGAATCCCTTGATGCAGCGCAAGTACCGGTCCATTGACATTGCGCATCTTGCGAGCGGGCTCATGCTCTCCCTGCCCCTCCACGAACTGCGGGGCACCGCGGACGGCCCGACGGTCGGCATCTCCGCGGTAGTTCATGGCGACGAAGGGGTCGGTGCCGAGGTGATCCGCCGCCTTGCGGAGGATCCCGAGATCGAGGAACTGCGTGGACGGCTCGTACTGCTGCCTGTCGCGAACCCGCTCGCGTTTCAGGGCAACACGCGCAACACGCCGCTCGACATGACGAACATGAACCGGGTCTTCCCGGGTGACGCCGACGGTTGGCTTACGGAACAGATGGCGGACGTGATCGCGCGCGAGTTCCTGCAGGGGCTCGATGTGCACATCGATCTGCACGCAGGCGGGCTCTATCCGATTGTCGACTACGTCTACCGGCTGAACGCCCCTGAACTCTCGAGGGCATTCGGCCGTCCGTTCCTCTACGAGCCGCCGCATCCCTACGAAGGCACCACGACCGAAGTCTCGGCGCGGCGCGCGAAGGCCGTCGTCGTCGAGCTCGGGGGCGGGCTCACGGCACAGGAGCCGTACGCGGAGCTGGGCCTGCGCGGTCTCAAGAACGCGTTGCGCGCCGCCGGGGCCCTGCCGGGTCCGGTGGAGACGCCACCAGCGCAGACGCTCCTGCATCGGATCGAGACCGTGCGGCCGCACGAAGGCGGCCTCCTGCTGCCGGTCGTCGACGCGGTTGGCGGTCGCGTAAAGGCAGGCGACGTTTTGGGCCGCGTTGTCTCACCATTCTCGTTCGAGGTCCTCGAGGAGATGCGCTCGCCGTTCGACGGCGTCATGATCCTCACGCACCCGACACTGCACCGCGTCGAGCCGGGTGACTACGGCTACATGGTC
>JAJZIE010000308.1 GCA_021810725.1 Bacillota bacterium
CGCCCCTGGCGAGCGGACGGGGGAGCGGCAGAACCAGCGCAACGGCTACCGTGACCGCGACTGGCACACGCGCGCCGGCACGGTGGAACTCCGCATCCCGAAGCTGCGCCGCGGCAGCTACTTTCCCAAACGATCTCTCGAAGACCAAATCGCTCAGACGAAGGCCCGCCTCGAGGCTTTGCAGGGGAAGGAAATGGCGCGCAGGAAAGCAAAGGATACGCGGCGGAAAATCCTCCTCGGCGAGTTCGTTCTGCGCCACCTCAATGATGGGTCACGGGATGCCGCCTTTTCCCAGCAGCTTCTGGATCACCTCCGGAAGGAGATACCGAAGCTGGCGCGCAAAACGGACGCGGCCCTGTTCGATGATTTGCTGGAGGCTTCGCCCGTCCCGCTGCCCACGGCGGTCGAACAAACCACACATGCCGCGGCCTCGGCGCCGACCGGCGCCGAGGCCGCCACCCAGATCCCGGCGGCCGGATTTGACGGTGAGTCGCCTGCCGCTCTGACGGGGGAGCTGAGTCATGGATGAGGGGGACGACCCGGCGGCGATCCTCGTCGCGGCGCTGCAGGAAGCAACAGCGGCGGCGCGCGCGGCCGCCGCCGCCGCCGAGGCCGCACGTGTGGTGGCTCTGGAAACCCAGAGCCAGCTCAGTTAGGCGGTTTCCGGCCTGGTAAAGAAAGTCGACGGCTTCGAGCATAGCCTGCAGGCCATGACGCCACGTCGCGCGGCGCTCCAGAGCGCCCGCGCCGCACGTTACGTCTGGGCCATCTCGGGCTTCCTCATCGGCCTGATCTTCGGCGTCTCCGTTCCCTTGCTCGCCGTTGCCCAGCACCATCAGGCTGTGCCGGGAAGCTCGCCCCGGCGCGCCGCTACACCTAGGTGGACACGGTCATCCTGAACGGATCAGCCTGCATCCGACGCTTCTTGGCCGAGCCGCTGCATGGCCTGGACATACGGCATTGGCCCATAACTAACCCTGCTCACGCCCAATGCCGCAAGCTGCGCAATAGTGGGTGCTCCCACCTTCATCATGATGTTGACGGGTTGCGAACTGGCCGCGCACAGCGCCCCGATCAGGTCCTCGTCAACAAGACCCGGCGCAAAGTAGCCTGACGCGCCAGCCTCCGTGTACGCGTGGGCCCGCTCGATTGCGGCGTCCAGGAGCGTGGGATGCAAGGCAGCATCGGCCGCTTGGAGGAACAGGTCGGTGCGGGCGTTGATGAACAACGCGACGCCCAGCGCCTCGGCCCTGGACCGGATGGCTTCGATGCGGCGGCACTGGAGAGCAATGTCGTGAAGCCCGTCCCCGCCGACGATGCCGTCCTCGAAGTTGATGCCGACGGCTCCGGTGCCGATGATCCGCGCCACGTTGGCCGCACCCTGCTCCGGTTCGACGGCATAGGTGCCCTCGAAGTCCACCGTGACGGGCACGTCCACTGACCGGGTGATCTGCCGAATGACCAACTCGACAGCGTCGAGTGGGATGGCCTCGCCGTCGGGATAGCCCTGCGCTGCGGCCATGGACCAACTGCCAGTCGCGATCGCCTTCGCCCCCGATCCGGCGACGGCCTCCGCGCTGCCCGCGTCCCAGATGTTGTAGAGGACGAGCGGCACGCCGCTGACGTGAAGCGCAATAAAGAGCTTGGCCTTCTCAGCCTGGGTCATGGATCCGAACTCCTGGGTGTCACGGGGTGGGCTACGCCAGCTTGCGCTCGTGCTCGATAAGCCATTGCTTGCGCCATAGGCCGCCGCCGTAGCCGGTCAGGGATCCATCTGAGCCGATGACGCGGTGGCAGGGAATCGCGATGGCGATCTGGTTGGCGCCGTTCGCGCGTGCGACGGCCCTGACGGCCGATGGGCGACCAAGTGCTGCGGCAAGCCCGGCGTAGGACCGTGTGATGCCGGGCGGTATGGCCGCGAGCTCCTGCCACACGCGCCGGGTGAAGGCGGAACCGGGCTGGGCGAGAGACGTGGAGAAGGTTGCCGAGCGGGCGTCGAAATAGGCGCGCAGCTCCGCCTCGATCTGGGTGATCGGTGCTGTCCGGCCGAAGGAGATGGACGAGTGTGTCCTCTCCCGCAGGCGGGTGAGTTCGGTTGGCAGCGCCTTGCGGTCGAAGAACTCCAGTAGGTGCAGTGCGTGCGGGTCGGCGACGGCCAGCATCGCGCCGATCGGCGTCTCGATCCAGTCAGCCTTCAGCAGATCCCGGCTCCGCAGCCGGGCAGGACAGTCGCCGACGAGTCGCGCGACAGCACCACGGAAGCCGCCATCGGACGCGTACCCCGCCTCAAGCTGAGCATCGATCACGGGGGCTCCGGCAGCAAGCCGATCCATGCCGCGCCCCAAGCACCGCAGGCGTGCAAGGTCGAGGAACGTCATGCCAAGGTGCCGCTTGAAGGCCCTCCTAACGGTGGACGGATCAAGCTGCAGCGCAACCAAGTCCTCCTCTGACCAACTTCGGTCGGGGTCCTGCTCCATCCGGCTTAGCAGTAGCGCGACCAGCGGCTCGCGCCCGCCCGCCTGGTCTAGTGGCCGGCAGCGCAGGCACGGGCGGAAACCGGCCTCCAGGCACGCTGGGATGGTAGCGAAGAACCGGGTGTTCTCGAAGTGCGGCTTCCGGGCGGCGCAGGTCAGCCGGCAGAATACGCCTGTCGTTCTCACGCCGACGAAGGCATGGCCGTCATAGGCTGGGTCGCGCGCGATCAGCGCGGCGTAGAGAGTTTCGGGGCTGGGCAACGTGAGCGGCATGCCTGCCTTCTAGGCTTGTGAACGGCGTCGTGCCGCCTTGATTCGGGCGCCTATTCTGCCCGCCAGCCAAACCTTCGACTCCCGTGCCGGGCGCCGCGAGGCTGTGTCCCCCCGAGTGGTGTAGGAGCTGTGGGTAAGTGGCCCGCCGGAGCGACCGCCGAGAGTCTGGCGCAGGCGGGCCACTTACCCACAGCGGCGGCCACCCAGGTGGTCACCG
>JAJZIE010000309.1 GCA_021810725.1 Bacillota bacterium
GAAGCGGACCTGGTCGTTGCCCTTGCCGGTCGAGCCATGGGCGATCGCCTGGGCGCCGGTCTCGTCCGCGACGCCGCAGAGCGCCTTCGCGAGCAGCGGCCGCGCGAGGGCGGTGGCGAGAGGGTAGCGACCCTGGTAGAGGGCGTTCGCCTGCAGCGCCGGCCAGAGGTAGCCCTGCGCGAACTCCTCCTTGAGATCGATCACGCGCACGTCGACGGCGCCCGCGGCCATCGCCCGCTGCGTCAGCACGGAGGTGTCCTTGGCCTCGCCGACGTCGATCGTCGTCGCGACCACCTCGTAGCCCCGCTGCGTGAGCCAGTGGATCGCGACCGATGTGTCGAGTCCGCCGGAGTACGCCAGCACCAGTCTCTTCGCCATTTCTCTTCCTCCCACTAGGCGGCCAGGACGGCCCAGAGCACTGCCTTTTGCACGTGCAGGCGGTTTTCCGCCTCGTCGAACACCCGGGACTGCGGGCCCATCAGCACCTCGTCCGTGACCTCCTCGCCTCGGTGGGCGGGCAGGCAATGCAGGAAGATGGCCTCCGGATGCGCCTTCCCCATCAGCGTCTCGTCCACGGTGAACCCCCTGAACGCCGCCCGCTTCTGGTCGGATCCCTGCTGGCCCATGGAGAGCCAGGTGTCCGTGATCACCACGTCGGCGCCGGACACGGCGGCCACGGGATCGGTCAGCAGCGTGGGCGGGTGCTTCTTGACGTGCGGCAGGTCGAGCACCTCCTGCGCCGGTCCGTAGCCGTCCGGCGTCGCGGCCCGCAGCGTCAGGCCGAGCCGCGCGGCGGCCTGGATCCACTCCTGCAGCATGTTGTTGCCGTCGCCGATGTAGGCGATCTCGATGCCGCTCAACGTCCCCTTGACCTCGCGGATCGTCTTGAGGTCCGCCAGCACCTGACAGGGGTGGTAGTGGTCCGTCAGGGCGTTGACCACGGGAATGTCGGCGGCCGACGCCAGTTCCTCGATCTCGGCGTGGGCGCCTGTGCGCACCACGAGCGCCTGCAGGTAGCGGGAGAGTACCCTTGCCGTGTCTCCTACCGTCTCGCCGCGCGAGAGCTGCATCTGGTCCTCGGTCATGTAGATCGTGTCAGCGCCCAGGTGCTTCGCGGCCACCTCGAAACTGACGCGCGTCCGCGTCGACGGCTTGCGAAAAAGGAGGCCGATCGTCTGGCCGCGCAGCACGTCGGCGTGGCGACCCTCGAGACTCGTCGCGGCCTCCAGAAGCGCCATGATCTGCCCGGCGGACAGATCCCCGAGCGTCAGGAGATCCTGACCTTGCAGGCTGAGAGCGGTTACGGACACGGGAATCTCTCCTCTCATACACATGCATAAAGAGACAGACGGGTTCAACCCAGCCGCCACGACCGTTCGGTTGGCAGCAACGGGCGAACCCGTCTATCGTCGCGTCGAAATAGGCAGGGAAACGGGAGGAGCCGTCTGCCGCCGTCCCTTCAGCATGACTACCCCTCCCCTTCGCCTGTGGGCTCAGTATACGTTGGTTTTGTATCTCATGCAATACCTATTCATAAAGAGTTTGCTGTCAGTTGGTGGCGGCGGTAAACGCCGTCTTGACCGCGAACCGGTGCCAGCCGTGCCCGTCGCGGTAGCGGCCCGAGAAGCGCGCCTCGTACTGCGCACCCTTCGCGAGCGGGCGCACCGGCAGGATCGCGGCGCTCATGCCAAGTTCCTGGGGGTTCTTGTCCACCTTGGGCGTGAGGAGATGGTAGGGCACAGCTCGTCCGTTCTCCGTAAGAGCGGCCGCCGTGACGTCCAGAGCCTTCACGCCGGTTCCGAAGAACGAGACGGTGACGGGATAGCCCGCGGGATACTTGGCGCCGGGGAAGTTGGCCAAGGGATCCGGGATCTCCCCCGCCTCAAACGCGCGGGGTATCCCCGACTGCCCGGGCACCGGCCAGACGATGGCCCGGGCGTCAGGGACCTCGGCGCGGCTCTCCCAGCCGGCATTCAGCGTCGTCACCGGCAGGTCGTCACTCCGCGACGCCCGGCCGGCGATGCCGAATCCCATGCTGGTGAGCCCCGGGTCGATCAGGCCGAAGCGATGGTAGATGGAGTCCAGCCAGAGCGAGACCGCCTGCGCGGTGCCCACGCCGAAGGCCATCACCTCACTGTCGCCGTCGCCGTTGTAGCCGAACGCGACGTCTCGCGCCCAAGGCGTGCGCCCGGTGTAGAGCGGCCAGCCCGGCGTCTCGTTGTGCACCGCGTCGGTCAAGGTGCCGTAGCGCCTGAGATTGTCGTAGAAATAGCGGCTGTGGGCTCGCGACGCGCCCTCGAGGGACACGGAAAGTCGCCAGGGCCTCACGCCCGCCATGGCACGGATGCCGTTGACCGCGGCGAGGGCCTCGTAGGTGGCGGCGTCGTACGGTCCGACCGCCGTCTGTGCCGACTTCGCCACGGTGACATGCCAGGTGTAGCTGAAACTGCGGCCGGGCATCAGGACGTCCACCCTCAGGCTGTGAGGGCCCGTGGTCAGTGGAGGCTGGGGCAGCGCACTCAGGTATGGCGCAGGCAGCCCCGAGATGAGGGGCCGGCCATCGATGTACAACGTGCCGTAGCCCGCGTAGGCTTCCGACAGCAGGGCCTCGATCGGCACCTTGCGCAGCATCAGCGTGGCGCCGGGCTCGGGCGATACCTGCCAGAGCACGGGCCCGCGCGACTCCATGCCGCCCCAGCCAGCCGCGAGAGCCGCCGCCAGGATGATCCCGGCCGCGGCCCACACGGGACCCCGGCTCAAAGGATGCGTTGGCCGAGGGCGGAAAGCGCCAGTTCGGCGGCGAGCCGACCGGTGCGATTCTGGATGTCCAGGATCGGATTCACCTCGACGATCTCCATGGACCTAAGGATGCCCGCATCGTAGAGCATTTCCATCGCGAGATGCGCCTCGCGGTAGGTGATGCCGCCCTGGTGCGGCGTGCCGACACCGGGCGCGCTGTCGGGG
>JAJZIE010000310.1 GCA_021810725.1 Bacillota bacterium
GCCGGCGTCGGAGAAGCTCCTTCGTCGCCTCGTAGCCACCCTTGGGTTGCCAGTCCTTGACGTAGGCGCCTCCCGCCGGTGTGACGCCGGCGGCGGCCAGCTCCTCGATGATCCCGAGGAGCCGCTCGGAGGCGGCTACGGCGCCCCTCGGCGTCTTCGGCGGGTTGACGCCCACGCCGACGAGGTAGATGCCCTCCCGGTAGCCGGCCTCGAGCAGGTGGCGTGCTGCGGTCCGCCCCGCCTCCGCCTCGTCGGGGATGACGACCGGCACCGCGCACGCTCTCGTCGGCACGATGTTGAGCAGCACGCCGGGTCCGTCGAGGAGGGCGGCGGGGACGTTCGTCCGGCGCGTGTACATCGACGCGAGAACGATGCCCTCCACCTGCCGGTCGCGCATCGTCTCGATCATCTGCGTCTCGAGCTCCGCGTCACCCTCGGTCTCTGCGATGAGCAAGAGCCGGTCACGCTCGCGCGCTGCGTCGAGCGCCCCCCAGATGAGGTGACCGGCGAACGGGGTGGTGGCGACGGTGTCGGAGACGAAGCCGATCGTGTGCGACGAGCCCGTGCGCAGGCTGCGGGAGACGACGTTCGGGCGGTAGCCGGTCTCCGCGACGGCCTCCAGAACCTTCGCCTCGATCTGTGCCGAGATCCGCATCTCCTCTCGGCGCCCGCTCAGGACGAACGAGGCGGTCGTCTGGGAGACCCCTGCGCGTCGAGCGACGTCGGCAAGGGTCGTCCGCCGGTTCGGCTTCGCTGCGGCGCCGGAGCCCTCCTCCTCGGTCGTAGAGCGACGGCGCGGCCGGCGGGGTCCGTTCGAAGGCGGTGCCGGCATGGCAGTGAGCATACGCGGCCGCCACGGCCGGACGGCCGGGTGAGGGCTCCATCTTGACGACGACTGGTCGAAGCTGCATCATCAAGACCGCCGCTAATGCGATTTAGCACATGGGGGATGGGGGGGTGTCCGGGCACCGGGGAGGGCTTCTGGTCCGCTCCCGGCGTGCCTCGGATCGCCGCGATCACCCACGATGGCTCCAACAAAGGAGGATGGAGTTGAGGAGATCCGTTGGCACGACAAGGCGACGGTGGACCGTGACGGCGTGCTCGTCCACGCTGGCTGTCATCGCCGCCGCTGGACTCGCGGCCGGCCCCGCGTCGGGGTCTCGGGTCGCCCACCGCACGGCCGGTCACGCTGCAGCAAGGCCGAAGGCCGCCGGTGGCGCTGCGAGCTTCGCCGCGAACTGCGGCACCAAGCCGGTCACGATGCAGGGCTATTTCGAGACCGGCTTCCCGGACATCGTCGATCTCACCAAGCTGTTCACGAAGCAGTACCCGAACGTGACGTGGAAGATCCGCGAGGACCCCTTCGCCGTCATCACCCAGGACGCGCCGCTCGTGATGTCGAGCCCCAACCCGCCTGACCTGATGCGGGCGCCGCAGATCTCCGGCCTGGTCAAGGACCACCTCATCAAGAACATGGACGGCTACTACAAGACGTTCGGGTGGAGCAAGTTCCCCGCCTCGGACCTCGCCCAGCTGCGTGTCGCGCCGAGCGGCAGCCCGCAGGGCATCGGCCCGCTGTGGGCGATGGGGATCAACTACTCGATGACCGGCGTGTTCTACAACAAGGCCTACGCCAAGAAGATCGGCATGACCAAGCCGCCGGCGACCCTGGCGCAGTTGGACGCCGACCTCGCCAAGGCGAAGGCCAAGGGCCTGCTCCCCGTCGAGCAGTTCAACAGCGCCGGCAACGGCGGGCTGATCTTCCCCCTGCAGGACCTCATGGCGGACTACAACATCAAGCAGTACGGGTCGGTCGCCAACATCAACAAGTGGGTCTTCGACCAGCCGCACGCCACCTTCAACACGCCGGCCAACCTCGCCGCGACCGAGCACCTCGACACGTGGATCAAGAAGGGGTACTTCAACTCGGACGCCAATGCGGTGTCGTACTCCACCATGATGGGCCGCTTCGAGCACGGCCAGGGCGTGTTCATCTTCGACGGTGACTGGGAGTCGGGCAACTTCGACACCAACTTCCCGGGGAAGTACGGGTTCTTCCTGTTCCCGGCCATCACGGCCGGTGGCAAGCAGGCCGCGATGTCGGCACCGCTGACCTACCTCATCCCTGCGGCAGCCAAGCACGCGAACTGTGCGGCGTTCTTCTTGAACTGGGTCGAGACGAACCCGGCAGCTCGGGCGCTCAACGTGAAGGAGGGCGGCTCCAACCCGGGCGGCCCGTCGAGCCTCCCGATCCCGGCGGTCAAGCCCGGCACGGTGACGGCGCAGACGCTCGCCGCCGGCAAGGTGGTGGCGGCCGACGACGGCGCGATGGGCTTCATCGCCAACGCGACGGGCTCCATCGACGCGGAGGGCCTCACCCCTGCGGTGCAGAAGCTGCTGGGCGGCCAGACCACGCCGTCGGGGGTGCTCCAGGCGGTGCAGAGCGCCTACCAGCAGGAGCTTTCGGCTCCCTGAGCATCCAGAGCCCGAGTTGACCGCTTTGAACGACCTGACGCGACCGTCAGGCGCCCCCCACGGCGCCGGTGCACCGCGCTCCCACAAGGAGCGCGGTGCACCACGCCCGCGCAAGGGGCGCGGTGTCCCGAACCGGTACTGGGCGTTCGTCGCTCCAGCGCTGCTCGCCTACGCGGGCTTCGTGCTCTGGCCGATCGTGCAGACCGTGCGGTATTCCTTCTACAACTGGGACGGGATCAGCACGCTCCAGGGCGCGGGCCTTTCCAACTACCGCACCGTCTTCACCAACGGTCAGCTCCTCGGCGTCATCGGCCACGCCTTCGTGCTGATCCTGTACTTCAGCGTGATCCCGATCGTCCTCGGGCTCGCCGTGGCGACGGCGATGCGGCGGTTCGTGAGCGCCAAGATGAGCGCCGTCGCCCGGGTGGTCCTCTTCCTGCCCCAGGTCGTCCCTCTCGTTGCCGCCGGCATCGC
>JAJZIE010000311.1 GCA_021810725.1 Bacillota bacterium
TTTCGACGCTCGTCGCGGACGTGGACGAGCGCAGGGCCGCCCTCGCCCGAATCCGCTACTGCGTGCGCATTCGCGGCGGACGCGTGGAGGTGACGCGCTACGACGGTCAGGCAGACTACAGCGAGGAGATCCTGCAGACGTTCGAGCGCTTCCGGCAGGGGAGCACCAAGGACTACCACCTCCTCTTCCGTACCGGACCCGGCTTGGATCACATCGGCGGCCAGATTCTCGAACTCGTCGGCCGCTTATTCGCGGACGAGTTTACCGCGCTGGACGGCTTCTGCCATGTCCACGCGGCGTTCGCGGACGAGACGGTGCGCCGGTTCCATGCGGAGCTTCGCTTCTATCTCGCCTATCTCGCCTATGTCGAGCCCCTGCGCGGCGCCGGTCTGCGCCTTTGCCTGCCTGAGGTGAGCGCCACCTCGAAGGAGGTCTCCGCGACCGAAACGTTCGACCTCGCCCTGGCGCGCAAGCTCGTGTCCGAGCAAAAGCCGGTGGTGACGAACGACTTCCACTTGGCCGGCACCGAGCGGACGTTCCTCGTCTCGGGGCCGAACCAGGGCGGCAAGACCACGTTCGCGCGCACGTTCGGGCAGCTCCACCACCTCGCCGGTGTGGGCTGTCCCGTTCCAGGGCGCGAGGCGTCGCTCTTTCTCTTCGACCAGCTCTTCACGCACTTCGAGAGGGAGGAGGACCTCGCCACCGGGACCGGCAAACTCGAGAACGACCTTGTGCGCATGCGCGATATCCTCACTGCCGTAACGCCGGACAGCGTGATCATCATGAACGAGACCTTCACGTCGTCGACCATGCTCAAGGACGCCCGCTTCCTCAGCCACAAGGTGCTGGAGAAGGCCCTGCAACTCGACCTCCTCAGCGTGCTCGTGACCTTCGTCGACGGTCTCAGCGACCTGAGTGACTCGATCGTCTCGATGGTAAGTACGATCGTGCCAGAAAACCCGTCGGAGCGAACCTTCAAGCTGGTGCGCGGGCCGGCGGGCGGGCTGACATACGCCTTGGCCGTGGCGGAGAAGCACGGCCTCACGTACGACCGCCTGCGGCGAAGGCTTGCCGTATGAAGGTCCACCTGCTGTACGAGAGCCGGGACTTCGACTTCACGGCCGATCTGCCCGCCCAGCACGAGGACCTCACGCAGGACCTCGACCTCCCCATCCTGCTCCGGGCCATGGCGGGTGACGACAACTACCTGCTCGACGTGGCGAGGCGGGTTGTGCTCGCCGGTCTTGCCGACCCGGCGGAGGTTCTCTACCGCCAGGCGGTCCTCGCCGACTGCATTGCCCAGCCGGAGATCGTGCGTGACCTGTACGCGATCGCGGTCGCCATGATCCAGGACCCGACGAGCCGCTGGTGGCACGTCTCGAATAACCCGGCGTTGATTCTCTCGAGCGCCGTCAAGTACCTGGAGGTGGCCCTCTCTCGCCTCAAGGAGCTCCGCGGCATCGCGGACGAGCGCTCGGACCGGGTCGAGTCAGCCGGCTTCAGGGCGTTCTTCCGAAGCCTCCAGACCGAACTGGACGACGAGTACTTCCACGTTGTGCGGCGGCACCTGCGGCAGCTCCAGTTCCGCCAAGGCGTCCTGATCAGCGCCCGCCTGGACCGGGACAACAGCGGCATCGACCTGGTGCTCCGCACCCCGAGTGAAGAGCCGCAGGGACTCCTTCAGCACCTTGGCCTGGGTCAGCGGGACGCGTACGCGTTCACGGTGCCGACGCGCGACGACGCGGGTTGGCAGGGGCTCGAGAATCTCAAGAGCCGGGCGATCAACCTGGTGGCCAACGCCGCCGCGCAGTCCGCCGACCACATCCTGAGCTACTTCACCATGCTCCGGGCGGAGCTCGGCTTCTACCTCGGCTGCCTTCGCCTGCACGAGCAGCTGGTCGGGAAGGGAGTGCCGGTCGCCTTCCCGCAGCCGGCGCCGTGGCGGCCCGTCCGCTTCGCGGCCACGGGACTCCGGGAGGTCTGCCTCGCCCTGCGTGGCGATGAGCCCGTGATCGGCAACGATGCCGACGCGATCGAGAGGCCCCTGATAATCGTCACCGGCGCGAACTCGGGCGGGAAGTCCACCTTCCTGCGCAGCGTGGGCCTCGCCCGCCTGATGCTCGGGTGCGGGATGTTCGTCGCGGCCGAGCGCCTCGAGGCCAGCGTTTTGCCTGGAGGCGTGTTTACGCATTTCGCGAGGGAAGAGGACCGGAGTATGACGAGCGGCCGCCTGGACGAGGAGCTCAAGCGCATGAGCACCCTCGCCGACCGCCTCCGCCCGGGGAGCCTCGTGCTCTTCAACGAGTCCTTCGCCTCCACGAACGAGCTCGAAGGCTCCGAGATTGCCCGCCAGGTCGTTCGCGCCCTCCTCGAGGCGGACATCCAGGTCGCGTTCGTCACCCATCAGTTCGACCTCGCCGACGGCTTCCACAAGTCGCACGCGGACAGTACGCTGTTTCTTCGCGCCGAGCCGGGCCTTGAGGGACAGCGGACCTACCGACTGGTCGAGGGACCGCCACTCGCCACCAGCTTCGGCGAGAACCTCTATTATCGCATTGGCGGCTGGCTGGACGACGCCACGTCCCACGCCGCGCAGGCCGACGGCGAAGCGCTCGGGGGCGCCGGCGGGCGGCCGGGCGGCTGAGCGGGGTCGACACGGGCGGTGTGGTCGCCTTCCGCCGTCACGCCTTCCCGCGCACGGCCCACCGACGGTATCTCGGCGGGCGCGGCGAGCGAGGGCATCGGTACGGCTACGGTGCGCGCCGACGCCGTCATGTCACAGCCACGCGCCCGGCCGGTCGACGCCGTCTCGGTCGTCCGTCCCCTCGCCGAACACGCGCCGATACACGTCGTCCGCATAGCTTGTCTCCAGCGGCGGGCCGGGCAGAATCCGAAAGGTCCGCTCGCCGTCCGCAAGCC
>JAJZIE010000312.1 GCA_021810725.1 Bacillota bacterium
CACTCGCTGAGCGCCGCGGCCCAGGTGTCATGCCTCATCCACACCAGATACACAGGCACTCCGATCACGATCCCGGTGGCCACCGAGAACCCGCTGCGCGCCATCGCCATCAGTGCCTTGGCCGCGCCACCATGTAGCACCGTGGCGACGCCGAGCGGGATGATCGTGGCGCAGAAAAGCGCGACGGGCAGCCAGAGGGTTTGTTCCTGCAGCAGCGTCCAGACAACCCACGCGGCCTCGACCGTGAGAACAGCCAGGACGATCGGAAGGGACCAACGAGGCAGGCCAGCCATGGCGCTTCTCCCTCTTGGGTGGACGTAAGGCTCGGCACGGGCGGACGCCGGATGGCGTACTCCGACATACGTTCTGACAGCCGAACACCGAGATGCACATCTATGAGACCTTGCGTCGACGAGGCTGACGCCTTACGCCAAACCGTGCTCACGGCCCATCATCGCCACGCCAGGTCCCCGATTGGATTATACTGGCTGTCGCGGGCGTGGCATCAGTCCCTCAGGTTTGGGGCGGCCATTCTTGTGATCGTCGTTTGCGCTGCGGATCCGTGGGTCACCAAACGGCGATCGCCGCCGATCAGCCCGGCGTGCTTCACCCGTGCAAGTTGAAGGAGCGAGCGCTCTAGTGTCACATCCCCAATCCCTGGCCTGGCAGCGACTCAGCGCGGAGCACCTCGAGAACTGGGTCGATCTCTTGCACGCGGCGTACGCCAGCAACCTCGCCATGGGCATGAACTTCACGGCGGCCACCATGAAGACGCGGCGTGGCGAGCAGTTTCTCGCGGACAGGCTCGTGTGGGGCGGCTTCACCCAGGCGCAACTTGTCGCCACGTTCACGCTGCGACACAACGAGGAAGGTTGGCATCTCAACCTACTGGCCGTCCGCCCTGATCAGAGCAGAAAAGGCTATGGAAACCTCGCGCTCTCGGAGGCGGAACAGCGCGCGCTCGATCTCGGTGCCTCGGAGCTGCTGCTGGATACCGCCGATCGGCACCCGTGGCTCCTCGACTTCTACCGCTCACGCGGTTACGTCGCGTATGGGCAAGTGCAGAAGCCTGGAAAGACATATCGGTCGGTGCTGTTTCGCAAGCTGCTGTGACGCTGTGGTGAGGTGCCCGCCCGCCTTCCAGGCCGGGGCACGGGGTGGAAATCCGGCCCCAGGGGCTGGCGCCCCAGGATGTCGTCGCGGTTTCCGTGCCCGCCAACGCGCAAAGCCGTGTCCCGGGCGAGCATGAAGTTCCCGTTGTCGGAAGACTGGTCCCACGTGGCCCGTGCCGATGCCGCCACGGCATTCAGGTGCTCGGCCGCTTCTCCAACCCTTGCTCGCCATCCCCACAGATGGTATAAGGATGGTAAGAGGGGGTCGTTGAGATGGCGGAGTTCGAAAAGATCACCATCAACTTGAGCGTTGTGGACCTCGGTTCGGTCGATCTGCTCGTGGACCAGGGCTTCTACGGAAGCCGCACCGACTTCGTCCGCGCGGCGATCCGCGCGCAACTCGACAAGCACGCCGGCGAAGTGGACCGCGTCGTGCACACCAAGACCATGGTACTCGGAGTCACAAAGATCGGCCGAAAGGACCTCGAGGCCGCGGCGCGGCGGCATGAGCGGCTGAAGCTTCAGGTCCTTGGTGTACTGATCATCGACCAAGATGTGCCGGCGGCCTTGTTTTCTGAGACGGTTGAAGCCGTCCAAGTGTACGGCTCGATCAGGGCGTCGGCCGACGTTCGCAGAGTCATCGAAGGCAAGCACCTCGCGGAGTGACCCCGCAGGCAGCGTGGCTCCCTATCGCCGAACGGATTGCAACCTCCGCGACTGCATCTCCGCCAGCCCCGACTCAAGTCAGGGCAAGGTCCCCAGCCAACGAGCCACCGTATGGACGCCCTACTGCAGGCTCAAGCCAGATGTCCGCGCCGTCCGAGTCGCTGCCGCCCTTCTCCTGCAGGTCCAGAACCACCACCGAAGTGTGACACGCCGCGAGGCCGCCTGCGGGCGTTCGCGCTCGCAGCCAAGCTGCCCGACTGCCTGACGCGTGTCGGCGGCTTCCTTTCTAGTCCTTCTCCGCGACGCTCTCGATGTCCGAGACGCCGCGCGGCCGCCCCGCACGCACCCAGCGCCAGTAGAGCACTCCCGCGATCAGCACGGCGCCGACCAGCGACGCGATCGGATAGACGCGGATGAGGTCCACCCCGAGCGTCAGCGCCACAAGTCCCGAGCCGAGCGCGTTCACGATCACGAGTCCCCACCTGCCCTCCCGCCAGGAAGTCACAGCCATGGCGAGCAGGCCGAAGAGAAACGAGAGGAACACGGCCACCGCATAGAACAGCACAAGCACCTGGTCCTGGCCCCTGGCGGCGAGCACGAGGGTCGCGGAGACCGCGAGGAAGACCGCCACGCCCCAATACGGCGTATGGTGCCGGTTCGTCCGCGAGAGCCACGACGGGAGGATGCCGAAGCCGCCATCCCCCTGCTCGCTGCGGGCCAAAGCCTTGAGCAGGCCGGGACCGGCGTTGAACGACGAGTTGGCTGCCGATAGCAGGATCAAGGCGCTCGCGATCTGGAAGGCCGCGTAGAGCCCGCCCTTCCCGACCGCGTCGGCGGCGATGACGGCTATCTGGGTCGAGTCGGCGGGCGGGATTCCCGCATGCAGGCGCACGGCCAGCACGGCGAGGCCGAGGGTCAGGAACATGACGATGCCGAGCGTGAGCCAGATCGTGATGCGCCCGAACTCGACCCGGCTGCGGTCATCGATCTGTCCGAGCTGCGCAATCGCCGACGATGGCGCCTCGGTGCCGGTGGCGAGGGCCATGCCGACGGGAAACGCGAGCAGAACGGCCAGCGGCGGCGAGTGCTGCGCCCCTCCGAAGACGGTCGCCACGGGGCCGACCGCGACCGGCGCCA
>JAJZIE010000313.1 GCA_021810725.1 Bacillota bacterium
CCGGCGATGGCCAGCCCACCGATCGTGCCGAGAAGGCTGGCGACGCCCATGTATCCCGACGCCAGGCCCCAGCTGTCCCGCGGCACGATGTCCGGCATCATCGCCTGATACGCCGCACCCGCAAAGTTCT
This sequence comes from Bacillota bacterium, assembly GCA_021810725.1. Classification (GTDB taxonomy): domain Bacteria; phylum Bacillota; class Sulfobacillia; order JAJZYS01; family JAJYTV01; genus JAJZQO01. The sequence continues at coordinate 131 of JAJZIE010000313.1, forward strand.
GGCCGATGATGGCGAGCAGAAAGCCTCCGCCCAGACTGAGCACGCTGCCGGCCGACAGCATCCAGAAGAGGCCCAGCACATTGACGAGCGTGCCCCAGAGCAGCATCGGCCGCCGCTGTCCACCGCGACGGTGCACGCGGTCTGAGAAGGCGCCCGCGAACGGAGGCAGCAGCATCGCCACGACCGACCCGATCGCAGCGATGCGCCAAAGCATGGAGACGTGGTTCTGGAACGCGAGGCGGTCCAGGGTCGCGGGTATGACGATGGTCAGGAGGCTCGCGGACTCGAAGTTGAGAGAAAACCAGTACGCCGAAAGAGCCACCTGACGGCGGACAGGCAACGGCTCGGATGCTGCCGGGCGCGACACGCGATCACCCCAGCCGGAAGCTATGATGGCACGTCAAGCTTCTATCGCAGATGCTTGATGTTATGACAATTGTATGCCTGGGCCGATCTACCGTCAACGGGAGCTCGTCCCACCCCTGATCAGGCTTCGGGAAGGCCGTTCCCGTGACCGCCGAGCAGCAGCGCAAGCCGTGCCAGCTCACCCTGTGTCCCGAGCGCCGTCACCCGGTCCCCGCGCATCACTCGCGTGTCGCCTCGGGGCAGCAGCCTCTCGCCGTCCCGCTCGAGACCGATCAGCAGCAGCTCGCGCGGCAGGTCGAGTTCGCGCAGAGTTTGGCCATCGACGGCCGCCGCATCCACGCGCAGCGTGCGGATTTCCGCACCGCCGACTCCCCCGGACAACATCTCCAGGACGAGCGGTGCTCGCGCCATCGCCTCGAGCACGACGAGGGGCGCCGCCTCCGGCCGGAAGCAACCAATGCCTTCCTCGCGCAGGCCATCCATCTCCGCCTCGTTCGCGATCGCCACGGTACGCGGCAGGCCAAAGCGCTGCTGGGCCGTCCGGCAAAGCTCCGCGTTGAAAGAGAGGTCCGTTGACAGCGCGAGCAGGGCGGCGGCCGTTTCCGCATGCGCCGCCGCGAGCCGCTCCGCGATCCCCGTTCCTTCCCGTAGCCGCAGGACATGCACGCCAGCCGGGGCGTCGTCAGGGTCGCCGATCCAGCGCACCTCCTCGCCGCGCTCGCGCAGGTGCGCCGCAGCGAGCGAGGACCAGGTCGAACCGCCCTGGATGATCACACCCGAGCGCTCGCGCGGGGGCGACGGCATAAGGCGCTGCGCCAGGGCCGGCCAGAGCAAGGAGGACACGATGCTCATCAGGACGATGGCGATCATGGTGCCGGAGGTGATCGCGCGCGCTTCGTAGGCTACGGTCGCGCCGGCGATGGTGACTGTGAGGCGGGTCGACAGGATGAGAGCCCCTGAGAGGGCGCTGCGCCATGGCATGGCGAAACGCAGAAGGAGACCCGGGAGCAGCGACGCCGCACTGGCCGCCACGAGCAGCAGGAGAGAAAGGGTGATGCCGTGCGGGTTTCCGAGGAAACCGCGCAGGTTGAGGCTCGAACCGACCTGAATGAAGAAGATCGGAACGAAAAAGCCGTAGCCGATGCCGTCGAGGGTGCGGCGTACCTCCTCGGATTCCCGACCCGCGATGGCTGCGGCTATGACGCCGGCGAGGAAGCTGCCCAGTACCGCTTCGATGCCGATCAGCTGCGAGAGGGCGAGGAAGAGCACGATCAGCCCGAAGGCACCGCGTACGCCCACCTGGGCGACCTGGCTCTCGGTGCGGCGCCAGAGCTGGCGCAGGGCGGGCGCCAGTCGCAGCAGCACCGCGGCGAGCAGAAAGACGCCAACGCCCAGGATGAGGCGCCAGGCGGCGCCCGCACGCAGGGACACCTCCACTGTCACGAGCAGCATGCTCAGAAAGTCGAGCAGGATGGCGGCGGTCAGGACGACCTGCCCGTAATCGGTCTGCAGAATGCCGCGTTCCTTGAGCACCGGCACGACGACGGTGAGCGCGGTGGAGCCGATGATGAAGCCGACCAAAAGGCCGCTGTGCACCATGCCGAGCCGCTCGAGATAGAGCGCGGCGAGCACCGAGAGCGCAAGCACGCCCACGTACACGGCCAGAGACGTGCCCATGCGGCCACGCTGCCGGCCACCGTGGAATACCCCGAGATCGAGTTCCATGCCCGAGAGGAACATCAGATAAGAGAGGCCGAACAGCGAGAAGAAACTCAAAAGGCCCGTTTGCGGAATGATATCGAACCCCGTGCGTCCGAAGATCATGCCCGCGACGAGCTCACCCACCACCACGGGAATCTGGAGCCGCCTCACGCGGCTCAGCCCGAGCGGAACGGCCACGGCAAGGAGAAGTACGAGCACGAGCGGGTACCAATCCCGGCCAGTCATTGCGCCCCTCCCTGTCCCCCATTATACCGTGGGCCTCGGAACCCACCGGTCAGGCGTTGTGACGCATGGCGGCATGCACTAGCATAGCGGCATGGACAAACCACGGTACGGCTTCGTGGATCCCCGCGCGTGGCCGATCGCCGTGGGGTACCTACCTGTCGCCTTCGCCTTCGGTCTTTCCGCCGTGGCCGTCCATCTGCCCGGCTGGTTCGCCGCCCTGCTCTCACTGCTCGTCTACGCGGGGGCCAGCCAGTTCGCGGCGCTGCACCTCCTCGCCACCGGCACACCGTTCCTGGCCGCCGTGGTGGCGACCTGGCTGATCAACCTGCGTATGGCCCTGGAGGGCTAGCAACTGCCAACGCGTGGATGGCCACATATGGACATATGAGATAAGCTAGGCTCATGAAGCTTAGCGACTGGGCGCGACAGCAAGGGATTTCGTACAAGACAGCGTGGCGTTGGGTACGG
>JAJZIE010000314.1 GCA_021810725.1 Bacillota bacterium
TGAAGCGGTCGATGGTGCTCTTGTCCTCGCTGACGAACTGCTGGCCAGCCTGGAAGTGCCGCAGCACCTGGATCATGGCGGCGAGCATTTCCGGCGCCTGGACGTTCGATGCCTCGAGCGCTCCCGGCGTCAGAGTGGCGCCGGTCGTCGCGGGCACGGCCCCCGTCGCCTGGTAGATACCGCCTCCCGTGTCGACGAGGCCCGTGAGCGCCGGGCTGAAGACGCCGATCTTCCCCGCGTTGCCAGCGCTCGAGGAGAGCGTGCCGTCCGGTGCGATCTGCGCGTTCGTGCCCGCCTTGAGGGGCTTGCCGGCCGTACTCAGGACGAGGTAGCCCTGCGGCGTCACGAGGTTTCCGGCAGCGTCGAGCGAGAAGTCGCCGGCCCGGGTGTAGCGCACGCCTTGCGGCGTCTGCACCGCGAAGAAGCCGGGGCCCTGGAGGGCCACGTCGAGGGGGTTGCCGGTCTCCTGCAGGGCCCCTTCGGTCCAGTCGGTCGTCGTGGCGACGATCGCCGCACCACCGCTCTGGGAGCCGACCTGCCCCGCGTTCTGGCCGGTCCTCGCGACGAGCAGCGTCTCGAACGAGCCGATGACGGGCGTCTCGGACTTGTAGCCCGGAGTGTCGAGCTGCGCCAGGTCGTTGGCGAGGATCGTCTGCCAGCCCTCGTCCGCCACCATCCCAGCGGTCACCGTGTCGATGCCTCTCAGCACGCGCTCACCTCCCGGACGGATTGCCAAGTGTGCTGCTCGATGGTCCCGCCCGCGCCGGCGCCCCGGGGATCTGGTCGTAATTTTCCATGATCTGTTCCACGGAGTAGGGCGTGGAGCGCAGGATCACGAGGTCGACGCGCCGGTTCATCTGGCGCCCTGCCGCCGTCGCGTTGGAGGCGATCGGGCGGTACTGGCTGTAGGCCTCGGCGGAGAAGCGGGCGGGATCGAGACCCGTCTCGATCAGGAACTCGATGACCCGCGTCGCCCGGATGGCCGAGAGATCCCAGTTGGAGTGGTAGCGCGCGGTGTTGATCGGGATGTCGTCGGTGTAACCCTCGACGATGACGTTGTTCGGCGCGGTCGCCAGGATGGCGCCGATGTGGTCGAGCAGGGGATAGGACGAGGTGCGGATCGTCGCGTGGCCGAGGTCGAAGAGGACGCCGTTCAGGAACGAGACCCTGACACCGACCGCGGCCACCGTCACCGAGACGTCCGCCTGCAGCCCGCTCTGCTGGGCCGCCTGCTGGATCTCCTTGGCGAGATTCTGGAGCTCTTTCTGCTGGGCGGTCTGCGCCGTGGTGGGCGTCTTGCCGATCACCGGCGGCGGCACCGGGATGGTCCCGCCGACCTGCGTCACGACCTGCTGGCCCGTCAGGACCTGCTTCAAGGCCTTCATCAGGACCTCGTAGCGGGCCTTGTCCACTTGCGAGACGGCATAGAGCACGATGAAGAAGACCATGAGCAGCGTGATCATATCGGAGTAGGTCAGGAGCCAGCGCAGCATACCCGCGCCCTCGCCCCCGCCACCCGCTTCGCTCAGGCGCTTGCGTCGGCTCATCGGCCGACAACCTGCTGCAGCTCAGGCTGCTCCTCCCCCTCCTGCGCCGCGTCCGCCTTCTTGCCCTTGCCGGGCTTGCCCGGCATGCGGTAGACGGCCAGCTGCTCCGAGATGAGCCGCGGGTTCTGCCCCGCCGCGATCGCGATGCAGCCTTCGATGATCATCTCGCGCGCCTGGACCTCGTGCTTGAGGTTCGCCTTCAGGCGGTTCGCGATGGGCAGCCAGAACAGGTTGGCCGTCGCGATACCCCAGAGGGTCGCCGTGAACGCGGTGGCGATCGAGGGCGCGAGCTTCTGCACGTCGGAGAGGTTCGAGAGCACCGAGATCAGGCCGACGACGGTGCCGATGATGCCGAGGGTGGGAGAGAAGCCGCCGGCCGTCTCGAAGAAGGTCGCGCCTGTGAGCTCGCGCTCCTCGTAGATCGTGACCTCCTGCTCCATCATCAGCCGGATGCGATCTTCGTCCGCTCCGTCGACGATCAGCTGGACGCCTCGCTGCAGGAACTCCGGCACCGGCCTGCGCCCGAGCTCGTCCTCGAGGCGCAGGAGTCCCTCCCGCCTCGCGACCTCCGCCAGGGCGGCGATATCGTCGATCGTCGAGTCGATGTTGGTCCCCTTCGGCCGCAGGACCTTGCCCAAAAACGCGGGGACACGCTTCAGATCCACCATCGGCGTGCTCATCGCGGTGGCACCCATCGTGCCGCCGAGCACCAGGATCATGGCGGAAATGTTGATCAGGCCGAGGATCGTCCCGCCGTCGAGAATGTCGGCGAGCACGACGGCCACAACCGCGATCACGAATGCGATAGGTGTGATGAGATCCGTAAGCTCGCCCCCCTTCGGCGGATCGTTCGCTCTAACCCATCGAGGCGGCCCAGTTCAGCATCTGGCTGGCCTGCCCCAGCACCTTCGCGTCGAGCTGGAAACTGCGCTCGAGCGTGATGAGGCCAGTGAGGCTCTGGGCGACGTCGGTGCCGGAGGAGCTAAGCGCCCCCGGCACGAGGCTCGTGCCGCCCGGCAGCCCGCCGAGGCTGGCGATGCCGGAATCGGGGCCCGCGGCAAACGAGTTCTGCCCGATCGGCACAAGGCCGTTCGGGTTGGGGAAGGTGGCGATGCCGAGCTGACCGACGGTCTTGCCACCCGCGAGCACCGCGCCGGACGCGGTGATGCGCACGTCGGCGGACGACGCGCCGCCGACCGAGATCGGCTGGCCCTGCGCCGAGAGGACGAGCGCGCCTGATTCCGTCACGAGGTTGCCCTTGGCGTCCACACCGAAGCTGCCGTCCCGCGTGTAGGCGGGGCCGGCGGCCGTGCGCAGCGCGAAATAGCCAGGGCCTTGCAGGGCCACGTCGGTG
>JAJZIE010000315.1 GCA_021810725.1 Bacillota bacterium
AGGACGCCGGTGGCGATCCACTCGCCGCCGCTCTTCACGGCATCCCCCTCGCGGTCGACGACGTACATCGCGCCGCCCGGATTCCTGACGGCGAGGTCGCCCGTCCGGAACCAGCCATCCACGAACGTCGTGGCACTGCGCTCGGGGTCCTTGTAGTATCCCGCCGGCAACCAGGGCGAGCGGACCAGTACCCTGCCGATGCTGTGTCCGTCCCTGGGCAGCGCCCGACCCTCCTCGTCGACAAGCCGCACGTCGACCATCGACAGAGGCTTCATCTCCCGACGCAACGCCTCCCAAGCCTCCGGCGAATCAGGCTCGACGCCCGGCGGCAGCACGGAGATGCTTGTGGCCAACTGGTCCGACCCGCCGTAGATCAGGCTGAACGCCATTCGCCTTTCCCGCATCTGGTGCGCCAAGCCGGTGGGCAGCGGGCTGCCCCCGGTCAGGACCTTGAGCCCGGACAGACTCTGCACGCCGGCGGCGTCGGCCTGCTCCAGAAGCATGTGGATCTGCGTCGGCACCATGTTGGTCCAGGTGACGCCCTCGCCTTGAATCAGCCGTAGCTGCTCCGCCGGGCTCGCGCGGCCGGGAAGTACCAGCTTTGCACCCAGGTAGGGTACGAAGAGCGCGGCACCCCAGCCGTGGATGTGAAAGAAGGGGATGGCAGGCATGAAGACGTCGCGACTGCCGGCCGACGCACCGGCGGGATGGAGCGCAAGATGGTGGAGAATTCCGAGGGAGGCCAGCAGCATGTCGCGGTGGCGGTACTTGAGCCCCTTCGGCCTGCCGGTCGTACCGGTGGTATAGAAGATCGAGAAGGGGTCGGTCTCCTCGACACGATCCGCTTCCGCCGGCAGGTGCTCGGCGCCAGACTCGACGAGTTCCTCGCAGCTTGGCGTCCCGGGCTCAGGCGATTGCGGGCCGTCGGTGAGCCAGACCCAGGTTTTCGGGAAGGCTGAGCGCAACTTGCCAACTGCCGGCGCGAAGCCCTCCCAGACGAACAGCCACTCCGCCTCGGCATGGCGGATCGTATAGAGCAGGTCGTGGGCCGACAGGCGGAAGTTGATCGTCAAGATCACGGCGCCCAGCATCGAGCTGGCGTAGTGCAGCTCGAGATTGCGCAGGCTGTTGACGTCCATCACGCCGAGGACGGTGCCGCTGCCCACCCCGAGTCGCTTCAGGCTGTCGGCCAGCCGCAGTGCCCGCCGGTAGACGTCCGCATAGGGGACGCGCAACGAGCCGTCGACCACCTCGCCGCCCGTTCCCTGCTCAGCCGCGGTCCGCAAGACCTCATGTGCCACCAGTGCGCGCATCACTCACTCCTCCTCTCGTTCATCGGGGTTCCCTCGCAAGACGGGCCGTGCAGCGCGAACTCCATCTGGCGGCGGCGCCAGCGGTCATCCGATGTCGTCGCCGCCATTTCATGAACGCATCGTCCTTTGCGCCTCCCCGAGCTCGCATTTCACGGCTGGCGGACGGGCTTCAAGCGGTCCGGACGTCTGCGCTGCTGACGACAAGGGTCTGATGCGCGCCCCCCACGGGACCGTCACGATCGAAGATCTGCGTCGTAGTGACCCCGACGCCCGGCACGTCGATCGTCGTCACCGCATCGATGCCGATCCGGTCACTAGTGGGCATTCGGTGCAGGTACACGGTGAGGTCGGCGTTGACGTAGCGGTACCGGCCGAACGGCAGCACCCAGCTGATCCCGCTGGCGAAGTCCGCCGCGGCGACCGCACGCGCCAATGGGCTGGGCTCCTCATCGGCGATCAGTGGGTGGCGCAGTCGAAACCACACTGCCGCAGGCCCTGGTGCGGTAACACTGCCTGTGACCAGCCGCGCCTCCATCGCCGTGTAGTAAAAGGAGCGCTGATCCGGCATCCCGGGGATGCGCAGGGGTTCGCCGCCCGCCGGTACCGACAGCCGCGCCACAGCCGCGCGCCGTGGCACGGCGACGTCGAGTGGGCTGGTCCTGCAACTCAGCGCCTGCGCGCGGGCCACCTCGCGGCCGTCGGCGGCCAGCGACGCCGCCCAACGGCCAGTGGCGCGTCCTCTCCCCCCTGTGACAGCGGTAGTGAGCGGTGTAAGCGGGACCGGCCGCAAGAATTCCACAGTGATGCGGAATACCGGCTGAGGCGCAGCCAGGCGCTCGATGAGCGTTGCGAGCAAGGCCGCGGGTGCGCCGCCATGTTGGGCGTTCGGATCCCATGGTCCCCTCGCCAGTTCAGTCGGCTGTGCGATGTCGTCCGAAATCACATAGACGCTGTCCGGCATGGTTCACCCCCTTGGACTGCAGGCAGTCGCGCTGTAGCGGCGGTCGGCGCCTCCGGAAGAGGAGCCATGTGCGGCGGTCCCCTGACCGGTAGCGCTGGATGCCTGACGCAACTCTCCTCGAGAGATGCGGCCTGCCCTTCGCGTGCCTCGCGCCACTGGCAAGACGACGTGGAGAGAAGGGAACCGCGCCGGGGGCATCCCCCACTCTCCGACCGTCCGGTCTCGCAGGTATCGCGCCGAGAGTCGAATTCTCACATCACCAGTTGGTCCGTCGCTTCCAGCGCCCAGGAAGGATACTCTTCGCCGAGCAGGAACCGGTGGGCATAGAGATCTGCCAGGCGCGCATAACGGGCGTCCACATCGCCGAGCTCGTAGAGCAGCGCGACCTGTGCGGCGTCCGCCAGCCGAGCGGCGGCGTCCTTCGCGTACCACTGCGCCTCATCTGGCCGCGAGCGGGCAAGTCTCTCCACCGTATGCAGCATCGTGTCGGCGGCGGTGTGCGCCTCGGGCGTGCCCACACGCTCGAGCCGCGGCACGAAGTCGGCCAGGAACGGTTCGTGCGCCTGCTTCTTCTGCATGGCCTCCAGCAGGTCCAGCGACTGCACGTTGCTCGGCCCCTCCCAGATC
>JAJZIE010000022.1 GCA_021810725.1 Bacillota bacterium
GATGAGAGCGCCGCACGTGTCGCGGCGCTCTCATCGCCTTCGCTGCGTCCTGCACGGGCGTCACCTCGGCGGTTCCGGGAAGGCCGGGGCTGTCTCGAGAGGCGGTCCCTGGCTGGTGACCGTTGGCGCCAACGCAACATAACTATGCGACCAGGGGGTGGCACCGTGTTTCGCCCCGCCTGCATAAGGGCACGACGCCTTGTAGGAGTCCGGGAGGGCCAGTGTTGCGTGACCTGCGGTATCGACCTCAACACGAGCACGTTCCCCACGGTGATCGACCTCATCCCCTTCGTGAACGAAATCACCGTCGCCCAGTGTTCCTCGCTGCAAGGACGCGTGCTCATCACCGGCACCTTGCGGCAGGAGGTGCTGGTGAAAATGCAGGGCGGTACGGGCGCAAACTGCGCAAGCGTGACCTGCGGCGGTCAGACGGCGCCTGTCAGCTGCGGCCCCGTTCAGTACCTCGGGCTGTCCATCGCCCTATCTTGCGACATCCACGTGCCGGACGCCCAACTAGGCGACTGCTGCAAGATCCAGCAGGCGAAGGTGATCGCGCAGAACTGGGAGCTGGTGGTGGACCCGTTCACCGGCTTTGTCATCGGTGCGCGCGAGGAGACCTGTATGCTGTTCGAGATCTTGCTGCTTCGCATGGTGCGCATCCTGGTCCCGGCCAAGGAGTTGCTCCCCGCCCCTTGTCGGCCGCCCGTTGCGCATTGTTCGCAAGATGGAGGTATGCCAGGTGGGCGAGCCACTGTTTGAAACCATCCAGGTGCTATGTTGCCGAAACCCATACAGACGCATCTTCACGCCGGGCCCCTGCGGAACGTTCAAGTGCGACGGATTCACCGAGTATCCGGGAAACCCGGTTTACAATCCATATCCCGCGTCCAGCGCCTACTACCAGACGGTCCGTTACGATCAGGAGCTTTTTGCGCCCTACGGCTCGATGGCCTTCTACAAGATGTGGTACGACCGTGCCAGTTCGGGAGGTATTTCGCTGGCGACGTCCCCCGACGGGATCGATTGGACCTTTCTCGCCGACATGACCCACCTCCAGGAGACAGCCCGTCACTCGCGCGTGCTCTTTGACCGTGACGGCTTCGGCATCGGCGCGCCCTACCGCATTTGGTACTGGGATTCCCGCAATATCTACAACAGTTCTCCAACGGTCTTGAATTGGCTGCGAACCGCCTACTCCGTGAACGGAGTCGACTGGACAGGGGACACCAACCTGACCCAGGACCCCACGTCCCCGTTGCTGACGACCACGGATGGCCCCTTCCACGGCTCGTACGGGCCGGCGGACATCCTCTACTTCCCGCAGAATGCGCCCGTGCTGGACCCAAGCGCCCCGTTCAACAATCGGTATGTCATGTACTACGACGTCACCAACGGATCGGAGGAGCAACTCGCATTGGCTGCTTCCGCCGACGGCGTGTTTTGGCGTCAAGAAGGGCCGCTGCCCGTGCTCCCTCGCGGAGGACTCGGCGCATGGGACGCAAACTATGCGTGCGAGCACGCGGTGGTGCTGCGTCTATCCGCCACGCAGTACTTCATGCTCTATAGCGGCGGGATCAAGGCCAGCAGCGAAGGCATCGGCTGCGCGACGTCGACGGACGGTCTGAACTGGCACAAATACAGCGGCAATCCGGTGTTCTCGATCTCCGACGGCGTAGCCTGGCGCAGTGCCCGCACCTACAACCCATGGGTCCTGATGAGTTCCCAACAGTTCAACGGACACGGCGACAGGGTCTGCTTCAAGCTGTGGTTGACCGGCGCTCCAGGCGCCAACCCGGGTGACATCGACATCGGGTACGGTAGCCAGTGAACGCGGAGGTCGGTGGGCCGCGCGAACGTCCTGCCACTCGACCGCGGGACACGGGAATGGCGACGACGCGTCGCGGTTCCCTTAAGGCCACCGGGGCCTTGCCTTGGCTGGCAGCGGCTTAGTCTTGCCTTGGCGCCGACCTTACGATAGACCTCTCGGGAGCCGCCGCCACCAGTCCTCGTGCGTTTCGTACCAGCGCACCGTCTCCTCGAGCCCCGCGTCGAATTCCCGGCGCCGCGCCCAGCCGAGCGACCGGACCTTGGCCGTATCGACGCAGTAGCGGTAGTCGTGGCCGGGCCGATCGGGGACGAAGCGGATCAGGGAAGACGGCTTGCGCAGCAGGGACAGGATCCGGCGGGCGACCTCGCTGCCGGACACCTGGAGATCCGCGCCGAGGTTGTACGCGTCCCCCGCTGCGCCCCGATGGAGCACAAGATCGATGCCAGCGCAGTGGTCTTCCACGTGCAGGTAGTCGCGCACGGCGCTGCCGTCGTGGTAGAGCGGCAGGGGCAGTCCCTGCAAGGCGTTCGTGATGAAGAGCGGGATGATCTTCTCGGGGTACTGGTAGGGGCCGTAGGTGTTGGCGCCGCGCGTGACGACGACGTCGAGCCCGAACGATGCGCCGTAGCTCGCGACCAGGAACTCCGCCGCCGCCTTGCTCGCCGAGTACGGGCTGCGTGGCCGGAGGGGATCCGTCTCCAGCGAGCGCCTCGCGCTGCCCGCGAGATCGCCATAGACCTCGTCCGTCGAGACCTGCAGGAAGCGCCGCACGGCCCTGCGCCGGGCCTCGTCGAGCAGGACGAGCGTCCCTTCGACGTTGGTGCGGACGAAGGTCCGAGGCTCCTGGAGGCTGCGATCCACGTGGCTTTCGGCCGCGAAATTGAGCACGGCGTCGACGCCTGCCATCGCCTGCCGCACGTCCGCCAGGCTTGCGATGTCGCCACGGAGAAACGTGATCCGCTCCAGGAGATCCGAAAGGTTTTCGAGGTTGCCCGCATAGGTGAGCTTGTCGAGCGCCACGATCTGCCAGTCCGGGTGACGGCCCAAGGCGTAGCGCACGTAGTTGCTGCCGATGAAGCCGGCCGCGCCGGTGACCAGCACACGCTTGAACTCAGCCACGATCGTCCTCCCAGAGCTCCGTGCCGAACTGGTCCCAGGGCAGGCGGCCTTCGTTCGGGTCCGACGGATCGAACTGCTGGTCCGTCAGGTAGAGGAGCGTCGCACCGCCCCAGCCGGCCTTGTAGCCGTGCGCAACGCCTGGCGGGATGCGCAGGAAGGCGGGCTCCTGGCCGCTCAGGAGCACCGGCTGCCGGACGCCCCTGCTGGCCGAGGCCTCCCGGCAGTCCACGAGCCAGACGAGCATGAGGCCCTCGAGGACGCACCAGAGCTCGCTCTGTGGCAGCTTCGGGTGCAGATGGAACGCGTTGATCCTGTGTGGCGCGGCGACGCTCAGGGAGGCTTGGCGCACGCTGAACGCGGGGGAGGAGCCCTCCAGGACGCCGTCTCGCAAGCGAAAGAGCTCCGTGAACGATCCGTTCAGGGCACGATGGGCATCAAGGCCCCCGAGCGTCACGCCCTCGATGCCGGGACGCGGCAGGTAGTTCTGGAACGTGAGCGCCGGCAGGATGTCGCCGGCGAGGGGAACCTGCAACCGCATCAACGCACCCCCTGTTCGGGTGTCGCGAGCTTCGCCCTCAGCTCCCGCCAGCGCCTGGTGTCGAGGGAGATGTCCTCCGGCAGCTCGACCGCCGCGTCGCGCCGGGAGCCCGGCCGGACGTCGGGGCGTCTTCGCCGAGCCAGGTCGAAGACACTCTTGCGCTCGGTCGCGATGTGCAGCGTCGCGTCCGCGATCCGGTCGACCCGTCGCACGGCGAGCGCGATCTCGGGCGCGATGACATCCACGTAGTCCTGGCTCGTGAAGAGGTCGGCGTACGCCACGGGATAGGGGAACTCCCTGCCGCGGAAGCTCGTGCGGATCACGAGCGACCCGGGGGCGAAGTGGGCCGCCTCCTCCGCCACCAGCTTCGAGAGCGCATAGTAGTTGCGCACCGGACCCGGCACGTCGTCTTCGAGGTACATGCCACGCGTCCCCGCGAAGACGTAGTCGGTCGAGATGTGGACAAGGCGCAGGCTGTGCCGCAGCGAGGCCCGCACGATGTTGCGGGTGCCGAGCACGTTGGTCTGCCAGCAGCCGGCCTTGTCGCGCTCCGCGCCGGCCACGTCGGTGTAGGCCGCGGCGTGGACGATCAGATCCGGCCGGAGGCGCTCGATCTCACCTTCGATGGTCTGCGGGCGCGTGATGTCGAGCGTGGCGTGGGGCGGGGCGACGATCGCCGGCAGCAGGCGCAGGAGTTCGCGCCCGAGCCGGCCGGAGCCGCCCGTCAGGAGAATGCGGACCGCCGTCGGGCGGTCAGAGTTCCACATGGCTGATGTCTCCCAGCACGAGGCGCGCCACCTGCTTGCGCAGGCCGCCGCCGGCCCCCCGCGCGACCGCCCCCTGACCGATCACGCTGCTGTCGAGGCGGTACGGCAGATTGCGCACCTGGGCATCCGCGAAGAGGATGGAGTACTCCACCTCGCTCTGGACGATGCGGGCGTTCGGTCCGACCGAAGTGTACGGCCCGAGGTAGCTGCGCTCGACGACAGCGCCGGCGGCGATGTGCACCGGTCCCCGCACCACCGAGCCCAGAATGAACGCGCCCTCTTCGACGACCACCTCGCCGATGAGCTGCGACGTCTCGACCCGGCCTTGGATGTCGCGCCTGAGGCGCGAGAGCACCAGCCGGTTCGCGTCCAGGAGATCCTCGGTCCGGCCGGTGTCCTTCCACCAGCCATGCACCAGGCGGGCCCTGACCGTCCTGCCGCCGTCCACCATGGCCTGCACGGCGTCGGTGATCTCGTATTCTCCGCGCCTGCTCGGCGCGAGCGTCGCGATGGCCTCGTGCACGGCGGGCGAGAACACGTAGACCCCGACCAGCGCGAGATTGGAAGGGGGATCCTGCGGCTTCTCCACGAGGTGGAGCACGGCGCCCGCCTCGTCCAGGACGGCGACGCCGAACTGCTGCGGGTTGTCGACCGGCGTCAGCAGGATCAGCGCATCGCACCGCCCTGCCGCGTAGTCCTGGACGAAGTCGCGGATCCCGCCCGAGAGCAGGTTGTCGCCGAGGTACATCACGAACGGGTCGTCGCCGAGGAAGCGCCTGGCGGCCCTGACGGCGTGCGCAAGCCCCTGCGGCTCCAACTGGGGGATGAACGTGAACTCGGCGCCCCAGCGGCTTCCGTCGCCGAGGGCCGCCTTGATCTCCGCGCCGGTCTCGGGGTTGACGATGACGCCGATCGAGTCGATACCGGCCGACGCGATATCCTCGACGACGTAGTGGAGGCTGGGCTTGTTCGCGATGGGGAGCAGCTGCTTCGCCCGGGTGAATGTGAAGGGACGAAGCCGAGTCCCTTTGCCGCCCGCGAGGATCAGGCCTTTCAACGGTTTGCACCGCCCTGCACCGCCGCCTTCAAAGCGCCTTCCGAAGTGGTTCGGACGAGCACCCGGGAACTTGCGCCGAATCGGACGCTGGCTCCTGTCTCGCGCCGTCGGGCTGCCCGGGAACCGCCTGCCACCTGTGCCCGCATCGCGCGCCACTCCCATACCTTGACTAATGCAACCTATGAGCCGGAACTCGATCCTGCGCGCCGTGCTCGACATCCGACCGGCACCGTCGCGGGCATGGGCTCGAGGGCACGAGGGCTGCCATCCTTCCGAGACAGGGCGTCACTTTGAGGCATACGTTGGTCCAGAGCTTGCGAGGTGATTGTCCATTGGCGGCATGCGCCGAAACCCAGTACAACTGCGAGTGCAGTCGGCGGACGACTGGAGACGGCGTCGTCTCCAGCCAGGACGACGAGCCTCCGCTCGTGTCGATCGTCCTTCCTGTCCGCGGACAGCGGCCCCATACGGCCAAGTGCCTCGCTGCCCTGCGCCGCCATACGGGAGCCGTACGGCACGAGGTCATCGTGCTCGAAAACGGTGTGGACGCGGAGACGGAGACGGAGCTCAGGGCGATGGGCGACCGCGTCCAGCTGCTCACCAACCCCGAAAACGAAGGCTTCGCGAAGGCCTGTAATCGCGGTGTCCGAGCCGCGCGCGGCAAGTACCTCGTCTTCCTGAACAACGACGTCGAGGCCAGGGCGGACTGGCTGAGGCCGCTCGTCGAAGTGGCGGACGCAGATCCGTCGGTTGCGGTGGCCGGAAGCAAGCTGCTCTTCCCGGACGGCACGATCCGGCACGCGGGCGTCGAGCTGCGCTACGCGAGCCCCTACCCAATCTGTCCTGCGCAGCTCAGCCATCGGGAGGAGGGCGGGGAGTTTCAGGCTCCGCGCGACGTGACGGCGGTGAGCGGTGCCTGCATGCTGGTGCGCGCGGCAGCCTTCATTGCGGTCGGGGGCTTCGACGAGCGGTACGAGAACGGCTACGAGGATGTCGATCTCTGCCTTCGCCTTGGGGAGGCGGGACACCGGATCGTCTACGAACCGGCCAGCGTGCTCGTGCACCACGGCTCCGCGACGGCAGGCCGCTTCGACAAGGAGCTCGAGAACCTCGACGTGCTGCACCGGACGTGGATGGACCGGCTGACCGGCTTCGACCGGGACGGCTACGCCGAGGCGAAGCCGTCCCCCCTGGACCCCGCCCGTCCAGGGGTCAGCATCGTCGTGGTGACCTACAACTCCCTCGAGACGATCGCGCCCTGCCTCGAGAATCTGCGTCTGCACACCGGACCGCAGGACGAGGTGATCGTCGTCGACAACGCGTCCGAGGACGCGACCGTCCCGTTCCTCAAGTGGTACCAAGGCCGGCGTCCGGAGCGGCTGCGCCTCGTTTGCGGCAAGGCGAATCTGGGCTTCTCCCGCGGCGTCAATCTGGGACTCAAGGAGGCCAGCCGCGACTACGTCTGCCTCTTGAACCCGGACGTGGTCGTGACATCCGGCTGGCTCGAGAGCATGATGGCGCACATGCTGGCCCAAGGAGGCGTTGGCGCCGTGGGCCCGCTCTCGGACTACGTGGCCGGGCGGCAGAACGTGGCGCTGTACCTCGCATCAGGGGCCGGCGACCCAGAGCGCGTGGCCGCCATGCTGCGGGAGAGCCGGGCGGGCCAAGCGGTCGAGACGAAGGTGCTGATCGGCTTCTGCATGCTCCTGCGTCGAGCGGAACTCCTTGCCCTTGGCGGTCTCGACCCGGATCTCTTCCTGGGCCACGACGACCTCGACCTCAGCTTGCGCCTGCGCGAGCGGGGAATGCGCCTTCTGGTGGCGACCGACGCCTTCGTGCACCACGAAGGCCACAAGAGTTTCGAGCGTGACCCGGCCCGAGGGAAATATCTCGTGCAGCAGAGCGCCAACGCGCTCTACGAGAAGCTGTATCGCGCGAACCACGGCAAGGCGCCTTCAGGCCTGGAACTCTGGGACATCGACTGGTTCCGTCCGACGGAGGGCCTCACCAGCATCGTCTGCCTCGTCCATGACAACCTGGCGGTGACCCGGCAGTGCGTGGCCTCCCTGTACGAGCATACCGGGCGGGAGTTCGAGCTGATCCTCGTCGACAACGGCTCCACCGAACCGGTAGGGGAGTACGCCGAAAAGCTCCAGGAGGCGCACGGCAATGTCGTCTTCGTGCGCAACGCCCGCAACGAGGGCTATGCCTACGGCTGCAACCAGGGGCTCGCCCTGGCGAGAGGCGCATTCGTCGTTCTGCTCAACAACGACGTGGTCCTGACGCCGCACTGGCTCGGCCGTCAGCTCGCCTTGCTTACGCTCGACGAGACGATCGGCATCGTCGGTCCGCGCAGCAATTACATCGCCGGGATGCAGCAGGTGCAGGACAGGTCCTACCGCGGTGTGAGCGACCTTCGGCCCTTCACGGAACGCTGGTTCAGCTCGCACGCGGGCGGTTACAGCGAAGTGGGGCGGGTGGTCGGGGTCTGCATGGTCATGCGGCGGCACGTGATCGAACGCATCGGCGGCCTCGACACCGGGTTCGGCCTGGGCAACTTCGAGGACGACGACTACTGCCTGAGAGCGGTCCTGGCCGGGTTTCATCTCGCCGTGGCCGACGACGTGTTCATCCACCACCATGGCAGCACGACGTTCCGCTCGAGCGGCATCGACTACCCGAGCATCATGGCTGAGAACTCGGAGATCTTCCGGAGCAAATGGCTCCTCGGGCGCAAGTTGCCGACGCCGCACAACGCTGAAGCTTTCTCGGACGAGTGGGACCACATCCCCTGTCTCTACCAGGAGATCTTCCGTCCCGGCCTCGATCCGATCGAGACCGAGCCCCAGGGCGAGGAGCGGCTGCTTTGCATCCCGGACTGGAACACGGATGGCTGGAAGAGCATCGTCGCGACCTACGCAAGGAGATTTGTACGGCGCGATCCCGTGACGCTCGTCCTTCGCGTCGAGCCGCCCACGGCGGACCGCGTCGCGCGGGCCAGGGGACGACTGGACGCCTTGCTGGCGACCCTGGTGGCGAGCGACGGCCCGGCGATCCGCCTTGAGACCACGCAGATCCCGCCGCGGCGTCGCGGGTCGCTCTATGCCGGGGCAAGCGCCTTCCTGCCCTGCGCGGGAAGCAGGGAAGCCATTTACGCGCGAGAGGCCGAGGCGTGCGGGCTGCCGTCCATGGGCAGGACGGGTTTGAAAACGCTGGCGCGCCGATTGCACGAGCGGCGTTGACGGCCGACGTCGAGACCTGGCCAGGAGTGACCTCCCGCGAGACTCGCCCTGTCCCGCCAGCCACTTCCCGTCGGCGCGGTGGCGCTGTTGGTCGCACGGACGAGTCCCTGCACATGTCGATCCACGTCCAACAGCTTTCGGCAGTCCGACGGAACGGCATGTTGCCCGCATCCGTCGCACTAGGTGTCCGGCGAGGAACTCTCCACGGTGACAGCGTTGGCATCCCGGACGCGTGCGGCGTTTTGGGCCACTGAGCGCGGTCCGCGAACGCGGCGGCCGAAGTGGTAGAATGTGGACAGCTGAGATGCGTAGGAGATTCATGCCATGAAGTTCCGCGTCGTGATGGCCGGCCTGCTAGCTATAGCCCTGCTGACGGGTTGCGCGTCTTCGGCGGCCAAGCGGCCCACCACTCCCCGAGTTTCCATCTTCCTCAGCAGGAACGCGTCCAAGGCGACGCCGATGACGCGCATCCCGGCCTCGCTCGGACTCCTCGCGCCGCGGGTCGCGGACTACCGATGCAGCGGGGACTTTCAACCCGCCGCCACGGTCCAGCAGACCGCCACGACGTCCCCGGCGGACACGGCGCCGCCATTCTGGCAGCTGACCCTCGAGTGCGTGAACCCGGATCTCAAGTTCCACCTGCCCAAGGACACGATCCCGCCCGGCGTCGTCTGGATCTTCGAACTGCCCGCGAACGCGGACGCGACGACGCTCAGGAAGGCGATCGAGGCGGTGGGCCCCACATCGCGGCTCGGGCTTTCGCGGGCGGGCAGTCTGCGGGTCGGCGTCGGCGAGCTCGGCTTCGCCGGAAAAATGCGCAACCTCGTCTGGTTTCTCGGTGGCCAGACCTCGTGGACGTTCGTGCATACAGAGGCGCACGGCAGGGTGCTCGTGTACCTGACCGGACGGGCCGTCTCGATCGCGATGCTGAAGACGTTCGCGCAAAGCATGCGGCCCCTCACGCGCTGACGTCGCGCCGCCGCGCCACGCGCGCTTGCCGGACCGGCCGCAGGCCATGAGTCGGGCGCGACGCACGGCGCAAACTAGGAGGGCCACCTGAAAGGAGGACGTTCTTGGCGCAGCTGATGAGCGAACGCCTGAAGTTCGAACTGGCCCAGGAACTCGGCGTCAGTGACATCGTTGACCGCGAAGGATGGGGCGGTGTCTCGGCCCGCAATTGCGGCCGGCTGGTGCAGCTGGCGATCAAGCGGGCGGAGCAGGCACTCGCGGAAGGTGGCGAGGGGGAGCGCCGATAAGGCGCTCCTCCCCTTTATGCCGGTGTCGGCGGGCGACAGTCCCGGTCGTTTTTCGTATGGCGGCCATCCAGTTTTCCGATGGCACGCAGGGGCAACCTTGGCTACGCTTGCCTGGGAGGGATGGACCATGGCGAACGAGGTGCAGGACTTCTTTTCGAAGCACGCCCAGGGCTATACGGCCAGCCAGAGCCACCGGGCCGGCAAGGACCTCGAGCTGCTGACCAGGCTGCTGGACCCAGGAGCCGACGACCGGCTTGTCGACGTCGCCGCGGGCACCGGGCACACGGCCCTGCATCTGCGGCCCCTGATCTCCAGTGCCCTTCTTGTGGACTTCACCCGCGAGATGCTCGAAGAGGCACGCCTGCTCGCGCAGGACCGCGGACTCGAGATCGAGACGCTGGTGGCCGATGCCGTGGCGATCCCGAGACCCGACGGCGCTTTCACCCTGGCCACCTGCCGCCGCGCCGCACACCATTTCCCCGACATCCCGGGCTTTCTGCGCGAGGCCTACCGGCTGCTGGCTCCTGGTGGCAGGCTCGGCATCTCCGACATGACGGCCGACGACAAGGCGATCGGCCTCGTCAACCGGATCGAGCGCCTGCGCGACCCTTCGCACGGCTCCGCCCTGTCGCCGCAGGGCTGGCGGGCCGCCGTGCAGGCGGCGGGCTTCCGGATCGACGCCTTCGAGATCGAGCAGGAGGACTACGCGCTCCTGCGTTGGCTCGCCCCTGTCTCGCCCGCCGAGGTCGACCTTCGGGCCATCGAGGCCATCCTCAAGGAGGCCAGCGCCGTGGAGCAAGAGGCCCTCGGGATCCGGGAGGACAGCGACGGCCTGCATCTCGTCAAGTCTCGCGCGGTGCTTGTGGCGACCCGCGTCTGAGAGGTTATCGGCAAGAAGGAGCGCTTCCCGCCCGGGGAGCGCTCCTTCGCTCGGGCGTAGCCGACTGGGGCCGGTCATAGACTCGATGGAGTCCCGTCCGGCGGGGAGGGTGAGCCGATGGCGCACAGCCTGCGTCTCTCCGACCTGCCCGACGCCACGCGCGCCGAGGTCCGGGAGATCCACGGACATCCGATGTTCCGCAGCCGCATGCTGGCGCTCGGCATCACGCCGCGAAGCCCCATACGCGTTCTGCGGCGCATGCCGATGGGTGGGCCGATCGAGATCGAGGTGCGCGGCACGCGCCTCGCCCTTCGACTGAGCGACGCGGGCCGCATCACCGTCACCGTGCGCGCGTGACCCCGTCGGTGCCGTGAGCTGGAGGTCTGCGCATGCGCATCGCGGTCGCCGGCAATCCGAACGTCGGCAAGACGACGCTCTTCAACGCGCTCACGGGCAGGCGCCAGGAGGTGGCGAACTGGCCCGGAACCACCGTCGACTATGTCACGGGCAGGGTTCCGGCCCTGGCGGGGGAACCGCTGGAGCTGATCGACCTGCCGGGCACCTACGCGCTCGAGGCCTACTCGCAGGAGGAGCGCGTCACCCGGAACTTCCTGCTCCACGAGCCGCACGACGCGGTGATCGTCGTCGTCGACGCCTCGCGGCTCGAACGCAACCTCTACCTGGCGCTCGAACTGATCGAACTGACGCCGCGGCTGGTCCTGGCCCTCAACATGATGGACGCGGCGGAGCGGGACGGCCTGCGGATCGATGCCAAGGCGATGTCGGAGCTCTTGGGGGTGCCCGTCGTCCCGACCGTCGCGTCGCGCGGCACGGGCCTGCGCGAGCTGATCGCCGCGGCTCGGGTCGCGGCCCACCGGAGGGATCTTCCCGTCGCGGCGGCTGCGGTTCCGTACCCCGAGGAGGTGCGGCGCGATCTGATCGCGCCCATCGCGGCGAGGCTCTCCGCCCTGCCCGGTCTGCGCCATCCGCCGGGCTGGACGGCCCTGCAGCTCCTGCAAGGCGAGCGGGACATCGCCGCGGCCCTGGCCGTCCTGCCGCAGGGGAAGTCTGCCCTCGCCCTCGCGCGGGACCTGCTTGCCGGGTGGGGTGAGCCCAGGCGCGCGGACGGCACCGCGCCGGCCCTGGCCCTGGCTGAGCAGCCGGATGTCGCGGGCCACCAGGAGGAACTCGGCCTCGTGCTGGCCGACAGCCGCTACGACTTCATCGCCAAGATCCTCAAGGCGAGCGTGCGCCGCCGCCTGCGCTGGCGCCGTGACCCCACGGAGCGGCTGGACGGGCTGCTGCTGCATCCCTTTTTGGGCTACCTCTTCATGGGCGCCATCTTCGCGCTTGGCTTCTGGCTCGCGTTCGTGGCGAGCGCCCCGCTCTCCGGGCACATCGATCGCCTGCTGGTCGCCATGGGCGGGGCCACCGCGCGGTGGCTCGCCGGGGCGGGAGCGCCCGCTTTCCTGCGCAGCCTGCTCCTGTCGGGCATCTTCCCCGGGGTCGGGGCCGTGCTCTCCTTCGTGCCGTACATGGCCGTCTTCTTCGCCGTCTACGAGGTCTTGCAGGACTCCGGCTACATGGCGCGCGCCTCGCTGCTGGTCGACCGCTTCATGCAGCTGATCGGCCTGCACGGCAAGGGCTTCTTCGCGCTCGTGTCCGCCTACGGCTGCA
The DNA here is from genome assembly GCA_021810725.1 of Bacillota bacterium. Lineage (GTDB taxonomy): Bacteria > Bacillota > Sulfobacillia > JAJZYS01 > JAJYTV01 > JAJZQO01. The sequence goes on from JAJZIE010000022.1 coordinate 12,365, forward strand.
ACGTTCCCGCCCTGACCGCGACCCGCGTGATGGAGAATCCCCGCGACCGCCTGCTCGCCAACCTCGTGATCCCCTTCATACCATGCAACGCCAGGCTCGGCGTGATGGCGGTGATGACGGCCGCCTTCTTCCCGGGAGCGGCGGGCGCCCTGGCCATGATCGGCCTGATCGCCCTGAGCCTTCTCGTCCTGACCCTTGTGACGGCGCTCTACCGCCACACCCTCCTGCCGAGCGAGCCGGCGCCGCTCGTGCTGGAGCTGCCCCGCTACCACTGGCCATCCTGGCGCACGGTGGCGCTGGCCGTCTGGCATCGCGTCTGGCTCTTCCTCAGCCGGATCTGGTGGTTCCTGATCTGGGCGACGATCGCGATCTGGGCCCTCACCTACTTTCCTTTGGGCCAGCCGATCGACCACTCCTACGCCGCCCTCCTGGGCCGATGGCTGACAGGCCTCGCGGGGCGCCACTTCGGCTTCGACTGGCGGCTCATGATCGCGATCCTTTTCGGCTTCGTCGCCAAGGAGACGACGCTTTCGACGCTCGGCGTGCTGTACGGGTCGGGCAGCGGCTACGTCTCTCTCGCGCACGCCCTGACCCACGCCCTGACACCGCTCGTGGCGTTCACCTACCTCGTCGTCTACATGCTCTACGTGCCATGCCTCTCCACCGTCGTGCAGATGCGCCGCGAGAGCGGCGCCTGGAGCTGGGCGGCGCTCGGCGCCGGGGTGAACGTCGCCGTCGCGTTCGGGGCGGGCTTCCTCGTCGAGCGGATCGGAATATGGCTTGGCTTCGCGCCGTAAGGGGGTGCTCCGATGCTGCGGGAGATCGAGGAGGCCCTTGGCCGCCGCGGCGGCTGGACGCTGGCGGAACTCGCCACGAGCCTCGGACTGCCGCCGGCGCTGGTGCGGTCGGGGATCGGGCACCTCGTGCGGCTCGGTCGCCTGCCGCCAGGAAGCCTCGGGCAGATCGGCCCCTGCGCCGAGGAGCGGGGCTGCCTTGCCTGCGGTCTTCCCTGCGGCGCCATGCGGGGCCAGGCCAGGTAGGCATGGGAGCGCGGCCAGGTATGGCGCCGAGCGGGCGGAGGCAGACTGGCCGCGATGTGCAGTAGCGATCTGCCCTGGCCCGAATTGCCGGTGCCGGCAGGCATGGACGTGGAGGCCCTCCGCCAGGTGGTGTCCGGCGGGCCGCGCCTCATCTGGGGCGAAGGCTTTTCGGGCGCCAGGCTCGGCCTGATCATGGACAATCCCGGCCTGCGCGAAAACCGCGAGGGCGTGCCGTTCGTCTGCCCGACCCGCCAGACCTTGCGTCACGCCCTGAGGCAGGCGGGGGTAGCCGAGCGGGACGTCCAGGTGTTCTTTCTCTACAAGGCACGGCCGCGCCGGGCCTACGACCGCGAGGCCGCAAACTCCTTCTGCCTGCCTATCCTCGCGCGGCAGGTGCGCCTGAGCTCCGCGGAGCTGCTGCTGGGGCTCGGCGACACCGTCCTGCGGGCCATCTTCGGCCCAGGCGCCGCCGTGAGGGACCTGCGCGGACGGTGGCAGGCTTTTGGCGATCTGCCGCTGCTCCCGAGCTACCACCCGCTGGCCGCGAGGCGACGGCCGAACCTGCAGCCCCTCCTGGTCCAGGACATCGCCGTGGCCTGGGCACGGCTCAGGCAGGGCGGTCCCGAGACCTGAGGCGCGGGTCTTCCGGCAGGCAGCAAGGCCGGGGCGTCCGAATGGGGCAGCCGGCGTGGCCGGGTGACACCCCAGGCACGTCCGCTCGGACGGACGCATCAAGGTCATCGTGATGCCGCTCCACCGATGTCCCGCGGGCGGCAGTATGGTAAAAGTAATCTGGCCATCACTTTGGACCCCTGGGAGGTCAAACATGATCACGGACGACCGTTGCACGGATTTCCTGACCGTTCTCGCGTCTGCCGCTCCGGTACCGGGGGGCGGGGGGGCATCCGCCTTCGTCGGCGCGATGGGGACGGCGCTCGGCTGCATGGTGGCGAACCTGACCCTGGGCAAGAAGAAGTACCAGGACGTGCAGGAGGACATCAAGCGCATCATCGAGCAGGCCGAGAGCCTGCGGGCCAAGCTGACGGAATTGGTGGAGAAGGACGCCGAGGTGTTCGAGCCGCTTTCGAAGGCCTATGGCCTGCCGAAGGAGACCGAGGAGCAGCAGCGCTACAAGGAAGCGACGCTGGAGAGCGCCCTCAAGGCCGCTTCCGGGGTGCCCTACGAGATCATGGAGCGGGCCATGGAGGCCATGGACCTGCACGAGGAGCTCGCCAAGAAGGGCACCCGCATCGCCGTCAGCGACGTCGGCGTCGGCGTGCAGTTTTGCAAGGCGGCCCTGATGGGGGCGAGCCTCAACGTCTACATCAACACGAAGCTGATGAAGGACCGCCCGTACGCGGAGCAACTGAACCGCAAGGTCGAGGCGATGCTGCAGGTGGGCATGGCCAAGGCGGACCGCATCTATCAGGAAGTGGAGGCTTCGCTCAAGTGACCGTCACGATGAAGGGGTCCGAGGTCGCGGCCGCCATGAAGGAGCGGCTGCAGCGCGAGGTGGAGGAACTCCGCGCGCAGGGTGTCGCGCCGAAGGCGGCGATCGTGCGCGTCGGCGCGCGGCCGGACGATCTCGCGTACGAGCGCGGCGCGATGAAGCGCCTCGAGAGCGTCGGCATCGCCTGCCAGGTCTTCGAGTTCCCCGAGACGATCGGCCAGAAGGAGTTCGAGGCGGGGTTCAAGGCGGTCAACGACGACCCCGGGATCCACGGCATCCTTCTCTTCCGGCCCCTGCCGAAGCACCTCGACGAGGAAGCCGTCAAGCAGATGATCAACCCGCTCAAGGACATCGACTCCATGGGCGCGCCGAACATCGCGAAGATCTTCTCGGGCGACGAGACCGGCTATGCGCCCTGCACCGCCGAGGCGGTCGTGCGCGTGCTTGACCACTACGGCATCGAGGTGCAGGGCCGGCGCGTGACCGTCATCGGCAGGAGCATGGTGGTCGGCAAGCCGCTGACCATGCTGCTGATCAAGCGCAACGCCACCGTCACCGTCTGCCACACCAGGACGAAGGATCTCCCCGCCACCTGCCGGGGCGCCGAGATCCTGGTGGCCGCCGCCGGCAAGGCGAAGATGGTCGGCGGGGACTTCGTGGCCGACGGCGCGGTCGTGATCGACGTCGGCATCAACGTGGACGAGGAAGGCAAGCTCTGCGGCGACGTGGACTACGACGCCGCCGCGGCGAAGGCGTCGCACATCACGCCGGTGCCGGGTGGTGTCGGCGCGGTCACCTCGTCGGTCCTGGCGGACCACGTGGTGCGAGCGGCCCGCTACCTGCAGGGGGCCAACGCCTGAACGCGGCAAGGGAAACCGAAGGGAATCCCACCGGGTTCCCCTCGGTTTCCCGGCGCTGCCGGCCCTGCCTTCATCTGATGGACTTTCCTATGGAGAGACGAACCTTCATAGCGAAACCCAGATCATTGGACAGACGTAAATTCTCCTAGCGACAGGAATGGAATCGTTCCTCTATTCGGACCAAATGGACGTCCATTTGGCCCATATTACGTATTACGCCTGGACCGGTGTACCATGATCGATGCAGAATCTGGACAAATCCGCGGGACGCAGAGGGATGGCGGCAGGCCGGGAGGGCATGGGATGCTGAGAACGTTCGGGCAGAAAATCATGGCGACGGCGGTGGGCGCGTCGCTTATCATCGCGTTGTTCGCGGTCGGGGGCGTCATCATTCTGGGCGTCGTCGCGGGTGACGCGGGCCAGATCCTCACCTACAACAAGGCCGCCGCCACCGTCGCCGACATGCGCGCCAACTTCTACGAGTTGCGCGGCGCCGCCAAGCTCTACGCCCTGGGCCAGGACCCCGCGGGCAACCTCAGCGTCTACCGTTCCGACGTCGCCCAGTTCGCCCGGGATGTTCGGACGGCGGAGTCCCTCCACATCGGCAAGGTGACCCGCGACGTGCGGGAGATCGAGACGCAGCAGCAGACGTTCGTCACGGACGTGAACCAGGCCGTCTCGGATATCCAGCAGGGCAACGCCAGCGCGGGGCGCGCCCTCGTCTTCCAGAGCGCCGCGGCGTCCGCCGCCGCGGAGGACCACCTGCTCGACGTGGCGACGGCCGACGCCACCAACAAGAACTTCGTGGGCCTGGCGAGCCTCGAACTCTTGCACCTCGCGCAGACGATGCGGCT